>NZ_JBSFNS010000005.1:0-210060 GCF_053587275.1 Amycolatopsis sp. NPDC003676 | reverse complement strand
TGACCTTATTGGCGCTGGCATGTTTGGCCGCATTGGTGACCGATTCGGACGCCACGAAGTAGACCACTGTCGCCATCTCCGGCGAGGGCTCGTCGCTGTCGCTGACCGCGGCCACCAGCCGAACCCAGCACTTGGTGCTGGGCCGGTCCGGCGACGCCGACCGTTTCGCCACCCTGGCCGACGCCGCCGGGTCGGCGGGCGGGGTACGGGCACTCGCCGACGAGGTGACCCGCTACCACGAGCAAGTCCTTCGACGCGAACTTCATCGAAGAGACCGAGATCAACAGCACGAAGGTCTACCACTTCCAGATGACCGCGCCGGTCACCAGCACCTGGGACGTCGTGCAGTCGCCGACCAACCGGCTGACCCTGCCCGCGTCGAAGTGGGTGAGGGAATCAGATTCCCTCAGGGTTCCCCTCACGTACTTTCCCAGAGGAGTCTCATGAGGAGCAGGGTTTTGGCGAGCGCGGTGGCGCTCGCTGTCACCGCGGCGGCGCTCACGCCGGTCGCGGCTGAGGCGCGTCCGGCCGATCCGCTGGACGCGGTCAACACGTTCATCGGCACGCAAGACGAGGGCAACACTTTCCCCGGTGCGTCCGCGCCGTTCGGCATGGTGCAGTCCAGCCCGATCACGACGCACTACGCGGGATATCTCTACACCGACACCGCGATCCGCGGCTTCGGCCATTTCTTCCTGTCCGGCGCGGGATGCTGGGAACAGGGCGGCCTCGTGTCGATGCTGCCCACCACCGGCGAGATCGGCCCAGGCGCGGCGTTCGACACCAGCAAGCCCGCCACCTTCGACCAAGCCAAGTACGCCGCGCCGTACACGCACGAAGGCGAAGTCGGCAAACCCGGCTACTACAAGGTGCATCTCACCGGCTACGGCGGCATCGACGTCGAAACCACCGCCAGCACGCGCAGCGGCGTCGAGCGGTACTCCTTCGATAAATCCGGACCAGCCAACGTTTTCGTGAACGTCGGGCAGGCCAACGCTAAGGAACCGGTCAGCGGAAGCAGCGTCCGGATCGTCGACGACCACACCATCGCGGGCACCGTCGAATCGCAAGCCTTCTGCGGCGGAAAGCCCTACACCACTTACTTCACCACGAAATTCGACCAGCCCTTCTCTTCCTACGGCACCTGGTCACCAGACGGTGGCACGCCAGGAAGCCGCTCGGCACAAGGCGGTGCGGGCCTGCGCGGCGCGTGGCTGACCTTCCCGAAGGGCGGCCAAGTCACTGCCACCACGTCGATTTCCCAAGTGGACGCTCGCGGCGCGGACGTGAACCTGGCCGCCTCCCGCGTCCGCCCGTTCGATGCCGTCAAGAACGACGTCCAACGTGACTGGCGCCGCGAACTGTCCAGTGTGGACATCGCCGGCGGCACCCCAGATGACCGCACGGTCTTCTACACCTCGCTCTACCACGCCTTCCTGCAACCGCTCACCGCGAACGACGCCGACGGCCGGTACTACGGCTTCGACAAGAAGATCCACCGCGCCATCGGCTGGACGTACTACGACTTCTTCTCCCTGTGGGACACCTACCGCTCGCAGAACCAGCTCCTGGCGCTGCTGAAACCGGACCGGGCCAAGGACATCGCGAAGAGCATCCTCGCCATCCACGACCAAGGCGGCTGGCTCCCGCGCTGGGCGTACGCGAGCCAGGAAACGAACACCATGACTGGAGATCCAGTCACGCCATTCCTGGTCGACCTGTGGCGCTTCGGGGCGTTGAGCGGCGACGAAATGCACGCGTACCAAGCATTGCTGCAGAACTCCCGCGAAATCCCGCCCGCGTCGTCACCGTTCCAAGGCCGTTCCGGCAACGCGAGTTACCAGGCCGACGGATTCGTCCAATACGACCCGAACTTCCCGAAGAAGGGCCAGGACACCGACCCGGCACACGGTGCGTCGGCGACCCTCGAATACGCCCTAGGCGACTGTTCCCTCTCCGTGATGGCCTCCGCGCTCGGCCGGAAACAGGACGCGAAACAGCTGGCGGCCAAGGGCCGGACGTACGCGACGCTGTGGGATCCGTCGGTGACCGACCGCGGCTTCACCGGCTACTTCCGTCCGAAGGTGACCGGCGGCAGCTGGTACACCCCGGCCGACGGCCCGTACAGCCCGCAAGGCCAGGACGGCTTCCACGAGGGCACCGCGTGGCAGTACCAGTGGCTGGTGCAGCAGGACGTGCCCGGCCTGGTCGCGAAGATGGGCGGCGCGGCCAACGCCGGTAAGCGGCTCGACGACTTCTTCGCTTACGACGACCTCGTGAAGGACCCGGCGAAAACCGCGCACGAAAAGTGGGTCGTCGGGCCGTACGACTATTACAAGCAGTTCCGCTACAACCCCAACAACGAGCCCGATCTCCACTCGCCGTGGATGTACACGCTCACCGGACAGCCGTGGAAAACCTCCGCGGTGGTGCGGGCCGCGCACACGCTGTTCACGAACGCCCCCAACGGCGTCACCGGAAACGACGACCTCGGCACCATGTCCGCCTGGTACGTCTTCAGCGCGCTCGGCCTCTACCCGGCCGTCCCAGGCACTGGCAACTTCGTGCTCAACGTGCCGCGGTTCGCCAAGTCCGTGCTGCATCTGCCCAACGGCCGCGACTTCACCATCAACGCGCGCGGCGCCAGCGGGGCGCAACTGCAGTACGTCTCCGGGCTGCGCGTCAACGGCACGGCGTCGGACAAAACGTTCGTCAGCCTGGAACAACTGCGCCGCGGGTCCACTCTGGACTTCTCGCTGACCGGCGACGCGCCGCAGGCCACGTGGGGAACGTCACGCTCCTCCGCGCCGGCTTCTCCTTGTGCCGGTTAGTAACCGCTGAAGGACAGTCGGTGAAGACCGCCTCCCGGATCTTGGGATCGGGAGGCGGTCTTTCCCGTTAACCGGGCATTTCCCGCCTGTTTCCGCCTGCCGTCCGGAATTGGTGCAGACCAATGCGCGGATCGCTCGTGACCAGAGTCACGGGCCCCGGTGTTCCGGTGAAGCCGGTCACGCCTCACACTGGTCTCATACCCGTTCGACAGTGCTGTTGACGCCAGGCGGTTTCCGTCCGCCTTGGACAGTCCGTCGGACGTGTTTTTTGTGTGTGCAGTCAGCACGCACCAGGTGACGCACAGGAGGATGTCGTGTCCAGCAAGGCCGCTCTCGTGTTCCGCGTGGCCGCAGTCGCCGAGGCTCTGTCCTGGCTCGGCTTGCTGATCGGGATGTTTCTCAAGTACGTCGTCGGCGCCTCTAACGAGGGCGGCGTGCCCGTCCTCGGCATGGTGCACGGCGTCGTCTTCGCCCTGTACGTGATCGTCTCCCTGTCCGTGGCGAAGCCGCTGGGCTGGCGGGGCAAGACCCTGGTGCTGGCGCTGCTCGCGAGCATCCCGCCGCTGTTCACCTGGCTGTTCGAGAAGTGGGCGCTGCGCAACGGCAAGCTCGACGGCCCGCAGCGGCTCACCCACGGCGGCGTCGGCCTCTTCGTCCGCGCGCAGGAGCCGGTCAGCGTCTGATCTTCCGATTTTCCCGAAGGGCCCGTGCGAACCGCGCGGGCCCTTCGTGCGTTACGAGGTGAAATCGCCCGCGGATTTGCGGACCTTGGTGAGCAGTTCGGTCAGCTGCTCCACCTGCCGCTCGGTGAGCCCGGTGAGCCCGAAGTCGATGCCGGTGACCGCGGCGGTGGCGGTTTCCCGCAGCGCGCGGCCGTCGTCGGTGATCTCGACGAGCGTGGTGCGCCGGTCGGTGGGATGCGGCACGCGCTTCACGAGCCCGTCGCGCTCGAGCCGGTCCACTATGTTGGTGACGCTGGTGGGATGCAGCTGCAGCCGTTCGCCCATCACCCGCATCGGCAGCCGCGCGTTGCGGGAGAAGGTGAGCAGCACGAGCGCCTCGTAGCGGGCGAAGGTGAGGCCGTGCGGCTTGAGAGCGCCGTCGACCGCCGACTGGATGATCTGCTGCACCCGCATCACACCGGTGACCGCGGCCATGGTTCCGGCCGGGCCGATCCGGTCTTCCCACAGCTGCGCGGCACGGGCGATCGGATCGAACGGCAGCGGACGGTTCATGGCAACCGAAGCTACCAGCGGGTACCCCGGTCGTGGGGGTCGCCCTGCGAGAACAGGGAAGGAAGTCGACATGATCGTCGCGTTCAGCGTGAGCCCCTCGGCGGGAGAGCCGGACGGCGGAGTCAGCGAGGCCGTCTCGCGCGCGGTGAAGGTGGTGCGCGAATCGGGGCTGCCGAACTCGACCAGCTCCATGTTCACCGAGATCGAGGGGGAGTGGGACGAGGTAATGGCCGTGGTGAAGAAGGCGGTGGAGGCCGCGGGAGAGGGCTCGGCGCGCGTCGGGCTGGTGCTGAAGGCCGACATCCGTCCCGGCTACTCCGGACAGCTGGCGGCGAAGGTCGAGCGGGTGGAAGCGCACCTGCGCGAGGACTGAGCTAGGGGATCGGCGGTGTGAACGCGACTGTCCAGCGTCCCTTGGCGCTGGTCACCGCGAGCCGGTAGCTGAACTGCTCGCCCGCGCCGGTCTTCCCGCGTACGACGGCTGCGGTGGGGGAGTGTTCGTCCGGCGAGAGCTGTACGGAGATGTCGCGCGCGTTGCCGTCTTTGAGGACGCCGACGTAGTCCTTGGCGAGATCGTCGCCGCCCGAGCCGGGGACGTCGAAGAGCCCGGCGAGCGCGTCCGCGTCCCGCCCGCTCAGCGCGGCCGTGAGCTCCGTGCGCAACTCCGGCGGGGACGCCGCGCCGGGCGGGTCCTGGTGCGCGACGGTCACCGTGATGCTGGCGACCCACGCCACCGCCACCACGACGGCGGCGGCCACCGTGACGTTGCGCCGGCTCAGCATTCTCGGCCTCCTCGTTGTCCTCGCGGAGAGCATGCCTCAGGGGCGTGCGCATGCCAAAAGCGAACCTCGGGACTGCCGCTGAACTCTCGCGGCGAGGCGTGCCAGGATGGAGGGCGTGACACACCCACGCGGATCTGCAGCGAACTCAGCGGCCATGTCCGCCGCGTTGTCCGGCGCGGTCGACCTGTCCGCGCTCAAGGCACGGGCGGAAGCGACCCGGAACCAGCCGCCTTCGGGCGCGGGGCAGCCGGACGGCGCCCCGGCCCCGTCGTCGGACACGGTGCTCGAAGTCACCGAGGCGACCTTCCAGTCGGTCGTCGAACTCTCGCTCAACCAGCTCGTGGTCGTCGACCTGTGGGCCGGGTTCTCCGAGCAGTGCCAGCAGCTGACCGCCGTGCTGGAGCGGCTGGCCGGCGAGAGCGGCGGCTCCTGGGTGCTCGCGAAGGTCGACGTGGAGGCCAACCCGCGCATCGCGCAGGCGTTCGGCGCGCAGTCGGTCCCGACCGTTGTCGCGATCGCCGGTGGTCAGCCCGTGGACGCCTTCTCCGGCGCACTGCCGGAGCCGGAGATCCGCAAGTGGCTGAACTCCCTGCTCGACGCCCTGCGCGACCGTCTCCCCGGCATCCGCGCCGCCGAAGAGGCCCGCGGCCCGGTCGAGGAGCCGGAAGACCCGCGCTTCACCGAGGCCGAAGACGCTTTCGAGCAGGGCGACTACGCCGCCGCGCAGGCCGCGTACGAACGCATCCTGGACGCCGAACCGGCCAATGAGCTGGCGAAGAACGCCCTGGCGCAGGTCAAGTTCACCGCCCGCGCCGAAGCAGCGGACCCGAGCGCCCGCGAGAAGGCCGAAGCCGACCCGAAGGACATCGACGCCCAGCTCGCGGCCGCCGATCTGGACATCGCCGAGCAAGATGTCGAAGGCGCGTTCCGTCGCCTGGTCGACGTCGTCCGCCGCACCGCGGGCGACGAGCGCAACCGCGTCCGCGAACACCTGGTCGCCCTGTTCGAACTCTTCGACCCGGCCGACGAGCGCGTAGCCAAGGCCCGCCGCGACCTGGCGAGCGCCCTGTTCTGAGCTGACGAAAAAAGGGCCGCACCGGAACGGTGCGGCCCTTTCCGCTGTCAGGGGTACTGCTTCGAGCAGGAAGACGACCCCTCGAGATACCCGCGTCGCAGCGCCTCAACGCGATCGAACCCGCTGTCCGGCCGTTCCCCGTTCACGTTCGCTGACACCAGCCCGTCAGGCCGGAGCAGGTCCGCGATCGCCTCGTCCAGATCCCCGGACGACAGCTTCAGGTTCACCCCGCCCGTCGGGTGGTTCGAGAACGCCGCCCAAGCCCCCACCAGGCACGCAGTCCGCAACCCAGCATTAGGCGTATCGATCGAAGCCCCCACACCCTTCTGCACCCCGATCGCATACCGCGACGCCAACTCGGCAAAGGCAGCGAAGTCGCCAAGCCCGCCCCCGGCCCGGCCGGCCATTTCGGCTTCCTGGTCCACCGGCTCGGCCAGCTTCGCCAACGCCCGCTGATCGAAGTTCACCGTGTTGTCGTTCGGGCAATAAGACGCGGGCGGAGTGCTCGGCCCGCCGGAACAGCTGCCGGACCCGGCCGTGAACCGAGGTCCCTGCACCCCAGCCCCCTTGAACGCCTCGTCGAGGCTGCCCTTCAAATCCGTCACCGTCTGCTCGTCGAACCGGGCGTCGCCCTTCCCCCGGTCCCCGGAATCGAAGGGCCGCTCCGTCAGCCGCTTCTGCACGTTCTGCGCGTTCATCCCCGCGCATTCCTTCGGCCCCTTCTCGAACCCGGCCTGGAACGCATACGTCCGGTCGAACGCCGTGCCGTGCGCCTGCCGATCAGTCGCACTCGTCCCGGCCTGGTCGCGGATGAAGAACATCGCCGCCAGGATCTGGTCCAGCCCTTCGGCGGTCGACACCCGGTAGAACTTGCTCTTGTCCTCGGCGACCCACCGGAAGTACCCGCCGGCGAAGCAGTCCGCCTGCTGTTCCTTCACGACAGTCGGCGTCGACTTCGAAATCCCCGCCGTCGCCCCGAGCCGGTACTGGATCGCGTGGCCGAACTCGTGTGCCAGCACAGTCACCACCGACATCGGCCCGAACCGCTTGCGCAGCATCGGCAGCAGCACGCCGCGGTCCCACGCCACCGAATCGTCGCCCGCGCAGTAGAACGCGTTCACCAGCTGCTTGACGCTGCCGCACGCGGTGTTCTGGGTGTCGCGCTTCGAGTCGTACGACAGCAGCGACTTGACCGGCTCGAACCGCTTGCCGCCGAACTCCGCGGGCAGCGCCTCGGTCCAGTACGCCTGCACGTCCGCGATCGCGGCGGTGGCGAGCTGGTCGTCCTCGCCGCCGCTGGCGTTCTTCACGGGAAGATCCGGCCGCGGCGCGTCGGCGCGCAGCCCGCTCTCGAAATGCGTGACCGGCAGCCCGGCGACGTTCCCGGCGCCCGGCGTCGCCGGAGGAGTCTTGTCCCCGCACGCGGCTGTCCCCAGCACGGTCGCCGCGACCAGCGCGACCAGCGCGTACCGGCGTCCCCCTCGGCTCATGTTCCCTCGTTCCACTTCCGCGTCCGACAACGAACCGGGACATTACTGACCCGGATGGCGGGGCGCGCGGACAATCCCCGAAGTGGGGTGCGAGCGCGCGCGAAGCGGGCCGGATATCGTCGCTGACCATGCGTGCAGTCCGCCGGTTCACCGTCCGCGCCAGCCTGCCCGAGCCGCTCGCCGGGCTCGGTGCCCTCGCGACCAACCTTCGCTGGACCTGGCATCCGCCGACGCGCGACCTGTTCGCCTCGATGGACGCCGAGCTGTTCAACCAGATCCGCGACCCGCTGCGCATGCTCACCGCGCTGCCGCCGGAGCGGCTCGAGGAACTGGCGAAGGACGAGGACTTCCTGAGCCGCACCCGCGAGGCCGCGGCCGGGCTGGAGCGCTACCTGAGCGAACCGCGCTGGTACCAGCGGCGCAGCGACGACGGCCTGCCGAGCGCGGTCGCGTACTTCTCGATGGAGTTCGGGGTCACCGAGGCGCTGCCGAACTACTCCGGCGGACTCGGCGTGCTCGCCGGCGATCACCTCAAGGCGGCCTCGGACCTCGGCGTGCCGATGGTCGGCGTCGGCCTGCTCTACCGGTCCGGCTACTTCCGCCAGGGCCTGTCGCTCGACGGCTGGCAGGTCGAGCACTACCCGGTGATCGACCCGAACGCGTTCCCGCTGGAGCTGGTCACCGAGGACGGCCGCCCGGTGCTCGTCGAGGTCGCCATGCCGGGCGGACGCGACCTGCGCGCGCAGATGTGGCGGGCGCGCGTCGGCCGGATCCCGCTGCTGTTGCTCGACACCGACATCGAGGCCAACGACGAGGACCTCCGCTCGGTCACCGACCGGCTGTACGGCGGCGACGCCGACCACCGGATCCGCCAGGAGATCCTGGCCGGCATCGGCGGGTTCCGCGCGGTGCGGAAGTTCTGCGAGCTGACCGGGCATCCGCAGCCGAAGGTGTTCCACACCAACGAGGGCCACGCCGGATTCCTCGGGCTGGAGCGCGCTCGCGAGATCATCCAGTCCGACGGGCTCGCCTTCGACGAGGCGCTGCCCGCGGTCCGCGCCGGGACGGTGTTCACCACGCACACGCCGGTCAGCGCGGGCATCGACCGCTTCCCGGTCGACCTGGTGCAGCGCTACTTCTCCGATGGCAGGCTCGTCCCGGACGTCGACGTGCGCCGCGTGCTGCAACTCGGCGCGGAGGACAACCCCGGTCTGTTCAACATGGCGCACATGGGACTGCGTCTGGCACAACGTGCAAATGGCGTCTCCGAGCTGCACGGCCGCGTCACTCGCCGGATGTTTTCCCGGCTGTGGCCCGGTTTCGACGACGCCGAGGTGCCGATCGCGTCCATCACCAACGGCGTGCACGGGCCGACCTGGGTGGCGCGCGAGCTGAGCGCGCTGCTCGGCGGCAACCACGAGGAGTTCGGCCACGAAGGCCGCACGCCGGACAGTTCGCTGCGCGACGGCGTCAGCGACCAGCAGCTGTGGGAACTGCGCCGGGAACTGCGGGGAAAGCTCGTCGGCGAGGTCCGGCGGCGGGTGCGGGCGGCGTGGATGCAGCGCGGCGCGTCCGCGCTGGAACTCGGCTGGACTGACCGCGTCTTCGACCCGGACGTGCTGACCGTCGGCTTCGCCCGCCGCGTCCCGACGTACAAACGGCTCACGCTGATGCTGCGCGACCCGGACCGGCTGCGTGCGCTGCTGCTGGACGAGAAGCGGCCGATCCAGATCGTGATCGGCGGCAAATCGCATCCCGCCGACGAGAACGGCAAACAGCTGATCCAGCAGATCGTGCGCTTCGTCGACGATCCCGCGGTGCGCCACCGCATCGTCTTCCTGCCGGACTACGACATGTCGATGGCCCGCTACCTCTACCGCGGCTGCGACGTGTGGCTGAACAACCCGGTGCGGACGCTGGAGGCCTGCGGCACGTCCGGGATGAAGTCGGCGCTCAACGGCGGCCTGAACCTGTCCATCAAGGACGGCTGGTGGGACGAGTGCTACGACGGCTCCAACGGCTGGGCCATCCCCACCGCGGACGGCGTCACCGACCCGCTCCGCCGCGACGACCTCGAAGCCGCCGCGTTGTACGACCTGCTCGGCCAGCAGATCGCGCCGCTCTACTACGACACCGGCGCGGACGGCGTGCCGACCGGCTGGCTCGCGATGGTCTGGCACACCTTGGAAACGCTGGGCCCACGCGTGCAGGCGTCGCGCATGGTGCGCGAGTACGTGGACTCCGGCTACCTGCCCGCGTCGCGCATGGTCGCCGCCGCCACCGACAACGGCCACCAGGGCGCGCTTTCACTGGCCGACTACCGGACCAAACTGGAAGTCGCGTGGCCGCGCGTGCGGATCTTCGACGCCGAACTCCAATACGACCACACTGGACGCCTCGTGGTGGGCGCCGAGGTCACCATCCGCGCCCGGATCGACCTCGCCGGGCTCGAACCGTCCGAAGTGGACATCCAAGCCGTGGTGGGCCAGGTCGGCGACGGGGACGAACTCGCGGATTCGGTGCAGGTCCCGATGGAGCCGGACGGCATCGGCGCGTTCGCCGCGACCCTGCGGCTGCCGCGCGCGGGCTCGGTCGGCTACACGGTGCGGGTGCTGCCGAAGCACCCGCTGCTGGCCAGCCCGGCGGAGCTGGCGCGTGTCGTGCTCGCCTGAACAGCGCGCCCCAATGCCACATTGGGTGCATCTAACGCACCCAATGTGGCATTGGGTGCATCAGACGCACCGAACGCCACATTGGGTGCGCGGGATGCACCCAACGCCACATTGGGGCGCGCGCAACGGCTCACGGAACCGCGGGCGACCCGCCCTTCTGCACCGGCAACCCAGCCGCCGCCCAAGCCCGGAACCCGCCCGCCAAATCCGTCGCCTTCACCAACCCCAGCCGCTGCAAATCAGCAGCCGCCAAGCTAGACGCGTATCCCTCGTTGCACACCACCACCGCGACGGTCTCCGCCGAAACCCCCGGCAGCCGCCACTCGCTGTCCGGAGCCAGCCGCCACTCCAGGTGGATCCGCTCGACCACCACCGACCCGGGAATCTCGCCCTCGGCGACCCGGTTGGCGTACGGCCGGATGTCGACGATCAGCGCGCCGTCGGCCTGCAGGTCCGCGGCGCGCGCCGGGTCCGCCCGGTCCAGCGAGGACCGGGCGTCGGCGAGAAAGCCGTCAAGCGTGGTCATGACCGCACAATGGCAGGCAGCGGCGGGATCTCGTTCGGCACGTCCGCGAGGCTCGTGTACTCGCGGGTCGGCACCAGCGGCGGCGAGTAGGCGTGCACGCTGGCCGCCGGTTCCTCGCCGACGCCGAGCACCTGGTGCGCGCGCCCGGCCCCGAAGCCGATGCCCTGCCCGGCGGTGTGCGTGCGGCGGCGCACCGGGCCGCCGGGGTAGCGGTACTCCTCGCCGAGTTCGCCCTGCAGCACGGTGAACGAACCCGACGCGCCGCCGTGGTCGTGCGGCTTCGTGTGCTGGCCGGGCAGCCACGACAGCAGCCACAGCTCGACGCCGTCGGTCAGCGCCAGCCGCGCCCACCAGCGCTGGTCCTCGTCGAAGCGCAGGACGTCGCGCAGGCTGGTGGTCAGTTCGGTGGTGACCGTGCGGGTCAGGTCGGCCAGCTCGCGCGGCGTCCACAGCAGCCGCGACGGGTGCAGCAGTTCGGGCAGCAGCGGATCGGTCAGCTGGGGGTGGATTTCGACTTCCGGACGGACGATGGACGTGGTCAACGCGGGTGCTCCTGGAATGAGTCGGAAGGTGCCGGGCACGAGGCGACGCGGCACGCCGACGAGGATCAGCGTGCGTGCCGCGCCCGGCTACACCCGCTGGAAGCCACCAGGAGAAGGTCGATCGCGCGACGGCGCCAGAACACGGGGCGCGCGGAAGCGAACATGGCGTGGATGCTGCCACAGCCGCGTGATCACGGCCTGTTGTCCCATCCGCTGGACACCCGGCGCAGCGGGGCTTGTGGTCCGTGAGGGGAACCCTGAGGGAATCAGAGTCCCTCAGGGTTCCCCTCACGGCCGTGAAGCTGCGGTCAGCGAGGCTCGAGTTCCAGGCTTGGGCTCTTACCCCGGGCGGGTGCGCGCCCGTGCCCGGGCGACCGCCACAATGGGCTCGTGAGCGAGCCGATCCTGCCCAGCGATCCTGACGACCTCGTCGTGCGGATGTCCGGTGTCGGCGTCCGCCGTACCGGAAACGACCTCCTCGCGGCCCTCGACTGGGCGGTCGAGCTGGACGAGCGATGGGTGGTGCTCGGCCCGAACGGCGCGGGCAAGACCACCCTGCTGCGCCTGGCCGCCGCCGAACTGCACCCCACCTCCGGCGAAGTCGACCTGCTCGGCGACCGCATCGGCAAGGTGAACATCTTCGACCTGCGCCCGCGCATCGGCTTCACCTCCGCCGCGATCGCCCAGCGCGTGCCCGGCGACGAGCGCGTCGCCGACGTCGTGGTCAGCGCCGGGTACGCGGTGATGGGCCGCTGGCGCGAGCAGTACGACCGGATGGACCTCGACCGGGCGACCGAACTGCTCGGCACGCTCGGCATCGCGCACCTGGCCGAGCGCACCTTCGGCACGCTGAGCGAGGGCGAGCGCAAACGCGTGCTGATCGCCCGCTCGCTGATGACCGACCCGGAGCTGCTGCTGCTCGACGAGCCCGCCGCGGGCCTCGACCTCGGCGGCCGCGAGGACCTCGTGGCCCGGCTCTCGGTGCTCGCGATGGACCCGGACGCGCCGGCGATGGTGCTGGTCACCCACCACGTCGAGGAGATCCCGCCCGGCTTCACCCACGCGCTGCTGCTGCGCGAGGGCCGCGCCGTGGTGTCCGGGCTGGTCGACGACGTGATCACCAGCGAGAACCTGTCCAAGACGTTCGACCAGGACCTGGTGCTGGAGCGCTCGGGCGAGCGGTTCTTCGCCCGCCGCAGGTAAGTTGTCCCTACCGGCCGGTAGCCTGCAAGCGCCGCGTAAACGCCGTTAACGAGGAGGAGTCGCGTGGGAGAGTTCGTAACCCTGGAGGTCGAGGGCGGGGTCGGCACGATCCGGCTGGACCGGCCGCCGGTCAACGCGCTGAACAACCAGGTGCAGGCCGAGCTCGCCGAGGCCGCGCGCGAGGCGTCCGACCGCGACGACGTGCGCGCGGTGATCCTCTACGGCGGCGAGAAGACCTTCGCCGGCGGCGCGGACATCAAGGAGATGGCCTCCCGCACTTACCCGGAGATCGCGAAGTTCGGCGCCGAGCTGACCGCGTCGCTCGCCCGGGTCGCGAACATCCCGAAGCCGGTCGTCTGCGCGATCACCGGCTACGCCCTCGGCGGCGGACTCGAACTGGCGCTGACCGCGGACTGGCGCGTGGCGGGCGACAACGTGAAGGTCGGCCAGCCGGAGATCCAGCTCGGCATCATCCCCGGCGCGGGCGGCACGCAGCGGCTGACCCGGCTGATCGGCCCGAGCAAGGCCAAGGACCTGATCTTCACCGGCCGCTTCGTGAAGGCCGAAGAAGCGCTCAAGCTGGGCATCGTCGACGAGGTCGTGGCCCCGGACGACGTGTACGCCGCCGCGCACAAGTGGGCCTCGCAGTTCGCGAACGGCCCGGCGATGGCGCTGCGCGCGGCCAAGACGGCGATCGACTCCGGTCTCGACGTCGACCTGGCCACCGGCCTGAAGATCGAAACGCAGCTGTTCACCGCGCTGTGGGCGACCGAGGACCAGCGCAACGGCATGCAGTCGTTCATCGACAACGGCCCCGGCAAAGCCAGTTTCGAGGGGAAGTGACTTCCGTGTCCGACCCGGCGCCGAATCCGCACGCGACCGAAGACGAGGTCAAGGCGGCCTACGCCGACCCGAAGCTCGCGAACGTCCTCTACCACGACTGGGAAGCCGGGACGTACGACGAGAAGTGGTCCATTTCCTACGACGAGCGCTGCATCTCCTACGCCACTGACGTGTTCAACGCGGTGGCGGGCGAGGACGGCCAGCCGTACCAGCACGCGATGGAACTGGGCAGCGGCACCGGGTTCTTCCTGCTGAACCTGATGCAGGGCGGCGTCGCGAAGAAGGGTTCGGTCACCGACCTGTCGCCGGGCATGGTGCAGGTCGCGCTGCGCAACGCCGAGGGACTCGGTCTCGACGTCGACGGCCGGGTCGCCGACGCGGAGCGGATCCCCTACGACGACAACACGTTCGACCTCGTGGTCGGGCACGCGGTGCTGCACCACATCCCGGACGTGCGCCAGGCGTTCGGCGAGGTGCTGCGCGTGCTCAAGCCGGGCGGGCGGTTCGTGTTCGCGGGCGAGCCGACGAAAATCGGCGACCGCTACGCCCGCCGACTCGGCCAGTTCACCTGGTACCTCACCACGAACATCACCAAGCTGCCCGCGCTGAGTGGCTGGCGGCGTCCGCAGTCCGAATTGGACGAATCCTCGCGGGCGGCGGCGCTGGAGGCTGTGGTCGACATCCACACCTTCGACCCGTCGGAGCTGGAAGCGATGGCGCGCGGGGCCGGTGCGCAGGACGTCCGCGCGGTCACCGAGGAGTTCTCGGCGGCGCTGGCCGGATGGCCGATCCGCACGTTCGAGGCCGCGGTGCCGCAGGAGAAGCTCACCGTGCGCTGGCGGCTGTTCGCCTACCACCTGTGGCTGCGGCTGTCCGCTTTGGACAAGAAGCTGCTGTCGAAGGTGCTGCCGCGCGAGCTGTTCTACAACGTGATGATCACCGGGACCAAGCGGCCGTCCTGAATTGCCCTACAGTTTCACGCTCGACGACGTCGCCTTCCTGCGCTCCGGCGCGGGACGGGCGGCGCTCGCCGAGTGCTCTACTTTGGACGCTTCGCGGATCGCGGACGTCACCACGGCTCGCCGCCTGGTCGGGGCGCACGCTTCGCCGGTGCTGGAAACCGTTGCGCTGCGGCGTAAATCGGTTCTGAAGCTGGCTTCTTCCGCCGAGTGGTTGTTCACTGCCGACGCCTTGCAGCAGGCGAGCGCTACTCCGGTGGCTCGGCATCGGGCTTCCCGGCTGGCTGGCCTCGCCGTGCATGACGTCACGTGCTCGGTAGGCGCGGACCTGGTTGAACTGTCTCGGGTCGCTTCAGTGGCGATGGGGTCCGATGTGGACCCGGTGCGGCTGGAAATGGCCCGACACAACGCTTCTGTCGCCGGAGTTTCGCCGCTCGTCGCGCGGGCCGACGCCTTGCAGCCGGTTTCCCGGGGCACCGCTGTGGTCGCCGATCCCGCCCGCCGCGACTCCGCGGGCCGCCGTGTGTGGCGTCCGGCGGACTTCCTGCCGCCGCTGGACGAGCTCGTGGCCGCCTATCCCGGCCGGGTCCTGTCGGTGAAATGCGCGCCCGGCATGGATTTTTCCATCGCACCCTGGGCGGACGAGGTGGAACTCGTATCGCTCGACGGTCAAGTCCGCGAGGCCTGCCTGTGGCGAGGGCTTTCGTCGGGTGTCACGCGTCGGGCGACGGTGTTGCGTTCGGACGGTACACAGTGGACTCTCACTGACGCGGAACCGGACGACATTCCGGTGCGGGCAGTGGGGAAGTGGCTGGTGGACCCCGACGGCGCTGTCGTGCGCGCCGGACTCGTGCGGCATTACGCGGCGCGGCATGGGTTGTGGCAGCTGGACGAACGCATCGCCTACCTCACCGGCGACACGCCACCGCCAGGCGTGCGTGCCTTCCGAGTGCTGGAACAGTTGCCGTACCGCGAAAAACCGCTCGGACAGGTGTTGAAAAAGCTCGACGTCGGACGGCTGGAAATCCTCGTCCGCGGCCTCGACGTGGACCCGGACGCCTTGCGTCGCAAGCTGAAACCGCGTGGTCACGAAGAGTCCACTGTGGTGCTTACGCGAATCGGCCGGTCGCCGGTGGCGTTCGTGTGCCGGGCCGAACGCATCCCAACGGAGGGTTTTCAAGCCGGGTAACGCGGCGTAAGTTCTGCGGGTTGGCGAATTATCACTGGAGGGTCGCTGTGTCTCGTTTTCCCGCTCTCGTCAAACTCGCTGCCGCCGCGGCCGTCGGCGCCACCGTCGCAGGAGGTGCCACCGCTCTCGCCGGGTCGGACGCCGTCACCGCCGCGCACGGCCGGGAGCCGGCGAACATCGGCCAGGTGAAGAACGACGTCAAGGCGTACTACGGCGACTGGCTCGACGCGTCCGGCAAGCACCACTACTCCGAAACCAGCCGGTTCGTCACGGACACCAAGCGCGTGGTCGCCGACGCGAAGCGGTACCTGCAGCAGAAGCTGGGGAAGGTGAAGAACCCGGCGATCGTGCTCGACGTGGACGACACGTCCGAGATCACCTACGGCTGGGAAGCCGACAACGACTTCGGCTTCGACCCGGTGAAACAGCAGAAAGCCATCGACGACGGCACTTTCGAGGCCAACAAGCCGGTGCTGGAACTGACGAAGTGGGCCGCCGAACGCGGCGTGCAGGTGTACTTCCTGACCGGCCGCAACGACAAGCAGGGCCCGCAGTCGCTGAAGAACCTCGCGAACGAGGGCTACCCGACGCCGACCGGCGCGTACTTCAAGCCGAAGACCACCGCGCCGGACTACCTGCCGTGCGGGCTGAACTGCAACACCGTGCAGTACAAGTCGGGCACTCGCGCGCACATCCAGTCGACCGGCGCGCACATCGTGCTCAACCTCGGCGACCAGTTCAGCGACCTCGAGGGCGGTTACGCCGACCACCCGGTGAAGCTGCCGAACCCGATGTACTACCTGCCCTGAGCCGGTACCGGAGTCAGCCCGGGTCCCGCGCCGGGCCCGGGCTGCTCCGTTTTCGTCAGCCGGAGTACCCGGCGAAGATCCTCGAGAATTCGTACGGCTGCTGGGAAATGTTGGTGCACCGGTACAGCGCGCCGGTGCACGCGTTCGCGTCCCGGCCGAGTTCCCAGAACGACAGCATTCCCAGGTGGACACTTTGCGCGAAGCTCACGACCGCGCTGGCGTCCTTCTGGTAGAAGATCTCGTTCTGCGAATCGTTGACGCCCAGCATCGGCGTCAGGCCGACCTTCTGCCAAGCGTCCGCATCGGACAGTCCGAGCGCCGTTTTCAGCTGGCCCTGCGTGGATTGCGCCGCCTGGATCGCCTTGGCTCCTTGGTCGCCGGCACCCTGGTAGTAGTCCATCGCCATGACGTTCACCAGGTCGAGATTGACGCCCGCGTCCCGCGCCGAGGTCACGACGTTCAGCCCGTCCGACGTGAGCCCGGTGGGAAGCACCGGCAGCGTCAGCGAAATCTTGAGCCCAGGATTGTCGTCCTGCACCTTTTTCAGCGCTTCGGAACGAAGTTTGATCGAACCGGGGTCGGCGACCGCCGCGCCCTCGATGTCGACGTCGATGTACTTGAGGTCGTAGGCCTTGATCACCGCCTCGTACTCGCCGACGAGCGAATTGACGTCACCGCACGCCTGCGCGAGCTCGACGCCGGACGCGCCGCCAAAGGAGACTTTGACATCTCCGCCAGCCGCGCGGATCTTGGCGATTTCGTCGGACTGCCAGCCCTGCCGGGGATCGTAAGCAGCGAACCAGCTGGCCTTGCACGCGGCTCCGGTGACGAAGCCGAGAGTGAAACTCTTGATGCCGCTCTGCTCGGACATCGACGACAACACGGGCGACGGCCACGCACCCATGTCCACATAGGGCGCGAGCGCGATCGACGAGTCGCTCGCCGCAGCCGCGGTGCCCGGCGGGACCGCGAGTCCGGCTACGGCCAGCAGCCCGCCGAGCGCGGCCGCCAGTTTCCGGGGGGAGGACAGACGCATGGGTGGAACCTCCACGGTGAGGACCGAGGGGTGGAAAACCCCTGTCCAAAAGGTATAGACCAATAACTCCGCGGAGGCCATGGGCCATTAGTATGCCGATCCGTCCCGCTGAGCGGGATTCAGCGGGGTGCGGCGGGCCGGAACCGCAGGTCGACCGCGAGCGCGGGATCCCCGTCGTGCACCCGGTCCCACCGGACCGGTTTCCCGCCCGGATTGTCGAACAACCGGATGCCGGACCCGAGCATCACCGGCATGAGATGCACGAGGAACTCGTCGACAATCCCCAGCTCAACGCACTGTCGCGCGATATCCTGGCTGTGCAGCTCAAGATCTTTCCCACCAGCCGCCGCGAGCCCGGTCTCGACGGCCTCCCGGACGTCGCAGCCGAGAAACGTCACCCCGTCCTCGGCCGGCGCGTCCTCCGGATGATGGGTAAGCACGAAAACCGGCCCGCTCCACGCCCCGCCGTACGGCTGCTTGGCGACCTCCCCGGGCGTCCGTGCGGCGAGTGCGTCAAACCCGCGCCGCCCGCCCAAAATCGCCCCGACCCGCGCGATGGATTCTTCGTGCACCCCCGGCGTGACGCGCACCCCCGACATCCAGTCCATCGCATGCCCGTCCGCGGCGACAAACCCGTCCAGCGACATCGCGACGTGCCACAACACCTTGCCCATGGGGCCTCCTCGTTCTTCCGATACGAGGTAGACCGGGGGAGCGGCGAAAACTCATCGGTCCTCGAGATTGTCCGAGCAGATGCTCAACAGGTCAGCCAGCCGCCGCCGCTCGGATTCCGGCATCCCGGCCAGCATCCGCTCCTCGACGTCGTCGACCACCCGATGCGCTTCTTTCAACCGAGCCTCGCCGGTCGTGGTGAGCCGCACCGGCCGCGCCCGCCCCGTCGACGCTTCCTCGGCGACCGCGACCAGTCCAACCGTCTTCAACCCGGTCAGCACGTCCCGCAACGACTGCCGCGTCACAAAACACTGCCGCGCCACCTCGGCCGACGAGGCCCCCGGGTTCTCCGCGAGCGCCGCCAGCGCCGCGTACTGCGCCATCGACAACCCGATCGGCCGCAGCAGTTCGTCGGACGCCTGCCGGAACGCCTGCTGCACCCGCTTCACGAGATACCCCGGCCGTCGCGTCGCCTCTTGACCCATGACAGGAACCTTACACACAATGGTGCTCGCCAGTCGCGGTCAAGGAGGAGCCATGACGACCATCAGCACCGACGCCGGCGTCGCCACCCTGGTGAACGTCTTCACCGTCGAGCCGGAGAAACAGCAGTCCTTGGTCGAGGTCCTGACGACGGCGACGGAGGAGGTCATGCGCCGCCGTCCCGGCTTTGTCTCCGCGAACATCCACGCGAGCACCGACGGCACCCGCGTGGTGAATTACGCGCAATGGGCCAGCGCCGAGGATTTCCAAGCCATGCTTGCCGACCCGGAATGCCGCGAGCACATGGCCGCCGCGGTGGCTTTGGCCAAGAGCGACCCGCATCTGTACACAGTGGAGTCTGTGCACCACGCCTGATCCGGGGCGTGGTGCACATGCCGGATCGGGCGTTTGCCGGAGCCCGCGTTCCGCCAGCCCGGACGGCTCCAGCCCGACCGGACCGGAGCCGCCAAGCCGGTCACCTCTTCCGAGCCACCAGCACCGTGTCCCGGACCACCGTCTCGGCCCCGACCGCCGCCCGCTCCCGAACCTCCGCGGTCACCGAAGCCCAAGACTGGTCCAACGTCTCGGCCACTTCCTCAGCCGTGAACATCATGTCCGGCATGTGCGGCCGCCCGGCGTGCAAGTCGGCTGGGTCGTGCCCCACCACCAGCAACGTCCCGCCTGGCGCCACCGCGTCCGCGAGCCGCGCGAACGCCACCGTCCGAGCCGCCGACGGCACGTGCAGGAAATGCGTCGTCACCAGGTCGAACTTCGACTCCGGCACCCACTCGCCCAAGTCCGCGGCGACCCACGTGATCCGCTCGCCCACGCCGAGTTTCGCCGCCTGCGCGCGCCCGCGTTCGATGGCCGTCGTGGAGAAGTCGACCGCCGTCACGCGCCAGCCCTGCTGTGCGAGCCAGATCGCGTCGCCGCCCTCGCCGCAGCCCGCGTCCAGCGCGTGGCCCGGCTCCAGGCCGGAAGCCTCGGTCACGAGCTGATCGTTCGGCCGTCCGCTCCACATCTCGTCCCGCGAGCGATACCGCTCCTCCCAGGAACCGCGATCGAACGGCGGATGCTCGTTGGCCCGCGAGACCTCCCGCTCCATCTCGTGCGAGAACGGCATTTCCCGCTGCCTCACGGCTTCCGCGGCCTCCTCCTCGACCAGATCGCCGTTGATCGCCGCACCGGCCATCAACCCCGCCGCGGCCGAAACCACGACCTGCGCCCGCATGTCCGTGACGTTCCCCGCCACCCACAAACCAGGCACGGACGTCCGGCCCGTCGCGTCCGCGGGAACCTTCGTGCCGATCACGAAACCGTTGAACTCCACCGGTTCCGGCTCGATCCCGAGCGGCGCGAGAAAGTCCGCGCGCGTCCTCGCCGGCGCCGCGACGGCCAGCGCCTCACGCGCGACGACCTCGCCCGATTCGAGCCGCACTCCGGTCAGCTGGTCGTCCTCGGTCTCGATCGCGGCGACCACCCCGTCCACGATCCGGATCCCGCGCGCCAGCAGCGGCGCCTCCTCGAAATCCCCGTGCGTGTGCCGGAAAACGACGACGTCGTCGGTCAGCTGCCGCCACATCAGCGCCTGATGCACGGTCATCGGACCGGTCGACAGCACGCCGATCGCCCGGTCGCGCACCTCCCAGCCGTGGCAGTACGGGCAGTGCAGCACGTCCCGGCCCCACCGCTTCGCCAGCCCGGCGACCTCAGGAAGCTCGTCGACGAGACCGGTCGCGACCAGCAGCCGCCGCGCGTGCGTGCGGCGTCCGTCGGCCAGCGAAATCTCGAACCCCTTGTCCCCGTTGGCAATCGACGTCACCGTCTGCGCGACCAGCTCGCCGCCGTACCCGGCCAGTTCCGCGCGGCCGAGCGAAAGCAACTCGGCGGGCGGCGTGCTTTCGCGGCCGAGGTAGTTGTGCACGTGCCCGGCCGGCGCGTTGCGCGGCTCGCCGGAATCCACGACCAGCACCGACCGCCGCGACCGCGCGAGCGCCACCGCGCCGCTGAGCCCGGCCGCACCGCCGCCGACCACCACCACGTCGTACTTCTCGTCCACTGGATCCTCCTGTAGTCCCCTTGCCCCGGACTATCCGGAGAACGCGCCGACTTGACAAAGTTCTTTGCCGAAGTGGCAAATTGAACGGCATGAGCGAAGACGACCAGGACCTCGGCGAGGTCCTGCACGCGGTCGGCCCGAGGCTGCGCGCCCTGCGCAAGCAGCGCAACGCGACCCTGACCGGCCTCGCGGAGACGACCGGGATCTCGGTGAGCACGCTGTCGCGGCTCGAAGCCGGCCAGCGCAAACCGACCCTGGAGCTGCTGCTCGCCCTGGCCCGCGCCTACCAGGTCCCGCTCGACGAACTGGTCGGCGCGCCCCCGACCGGCGATCCGCGCCTGCACCCGAAACCGTTCGTCCGGCACGGCCGCACCTACCTGCCGCTCACCCGGCGTCCGGGCGGCCTGCGCGCCTACAAGATGATCCTGCCGCCGGAGCCCTCGGCCGAGCCTCCGGACCAGCGGGTCCACGAGGGGTACGAGTGGATGTACGTCCTGTCCGGACGGTTGCGCCTGATGCTCGGCGAGCACGACGTCGTCCTTCGGCCGGGCGAGGTCGCGGAGTTCGACACGCACGTTCCGCACTGGTTCGGCAACGCGGGCACCGAGCCCTGCGAGGTCCTAGCCCTTTTCGGTCCGCAAGGGGAGCGCTTCCACGTCCGTGCGCGGCCTGCCTCTTGACGCATACCCATATCGGCATATGATTGTCCGCATGGCACGGGCAGCGACCACCGCGGACGTCTTCAACGCCGTCGCCGAACCACGGCGCCGGGAAATCCTGGACGTCCTCGCCGACGGCGAACGTCCGGTGAACGACCTCGTCCGCGTGCTGGGCCTGGGGCAGCCGCAGGTGTCGAAGCATCTGCGGGTACTGCGCGAGGTCGGCGCGGTCGAGGCGCGAGACGAGGGCAGGCAACGGCTTTACCGGCTGAACGCCCGCGCTCTCAAGCCGATCCACGACTGGGTGCGCCGCTACGAACGTTCCTGGGAGGAACGGTTCGAGTCGCTGGACGCCGTGCTGGAAGAAATGGGCTCGAACGAGGAGGACGACCATGACCGACACGACGACCGGCACGGCGAAGGTGACGCTGCCCGCTGACGACCAGATCCTGATCACCCGGGATTTCGCCGCTCCGCGGCAGCACGTCTACCGTGCCTGGACCACGCCGGACCTGGTGAAACGCTGGTGGGCGGGCAAACGAGGCACCGTGACGTCCGTGGACATCGACCTGCGAGTCGGCGGCCAATGGCGCTACGTGCTGCTCGCGAACGGCAACTTCGAGGTCGCCTTCCACGGCGAATACCGGGAGATAGTCCCCGAGGAACGGCTGGTCCACACCGAGGTCTACGAAACGCCGGGAGCGTACGACGTGGAGGCCCCCGTCGTCACGGTGACTTTCGCCGAATCGGGCGACCGCACCACAGTGACGATGCTGACCGAAACGCACACCAAGGAACTGCGCGACACCATTCTGGAATCCGGCATGGAAGTCGGAATGCAGGAGTCGATGGACGCGCTGGAAGAGGTCGCGGTTTCGCTGCGGTGAACCGGCTTTCCAGGGTGCCCTGGACTGCGTGATTCAGCCGTAGGAGTAGAATCCCTCGCCGGTCTTGATCCCGAGCTTCCCCGCGTCGACATACGTGCGCAGCAGGTCCCGGGGTCCGGCCGGGAGGTGCGGATTCTCGTCCGCGTAATGGTTTTCGATGTCCAGCACCACGTCCAGGCCGACCTGGTCCATCATCTGGAACGGCCCGTACGGCAGATGCCAGTTGATTTTGAACATCCCGTCCACGTCCTCGGGCCGGGCGACGCCCTCCGCGACGACCGCCAGCGATTCCCGTTTGATCGCCGCCCACACACGGTTGAAAATGAACCCGACGCTTTCCTTTCGCGCCTCGAACGGATGAATGCCGAATTCCGGCAACACCCCGAGCAGCGTGTCGAGCACAGTCCGGCCGGTTTCGCCGTCGGACATGAGGTCGACCGCGTTCGCCGTCGGCGGCATGTAGAAGTGGATGTTGCACAGCCGCGATTTGTCGCGCACCTTCTCGGCCATCATCCGCGACGGGTACGACGACGAGTTCGTGGCGAAAATGGTGTCGGCGGGCGCGGCTTCGTCGATTTGGCCCCACAGCGGGATTTTGATGTCCAGCCGCTCCGGTACCGCCTCGACGACGAGCCACGCGTCGCGCAGGGCGTCCTCGATCGACGCGGCGTCCTCCACCTGGCCGACCTCGCCGCTGCCGCGCTTTTCGAGCAGGACGGGCAACGCCTCCGCCACGTACTCCGCGGCCGCCGCGACCTGGTCGGCGCTCGGGTCGCTGATCCGCACGGTTCCACCGCGCGAGGCGAACATCAGCGCGATGCGCCTGCCCAGCGTCCCGGCACCGAACACGGTGACCGGCCGGTCGCGGATCTGGTCGAATGTGTACGCGTACGGCATGGCGGGCTCACCTTTCGATCTTGAGCCAAGAAGACCACCCGTCCTCGCCCGCCGCAATTCCGCGGCCACTGGTGGGGGACCGGCTGCGTAGAATGCGGCGGTGGTCGATGTTCGCGAGGTTCGCCGTCTCTGTTACGGCTTCGCCCGCCGCACCGGCGGAACCCTCGTCGAATTCCGCGTCCCGGACGGCACGCCGAACTTCTGGCAAGCCGTCATCGAGTATCCCGACCGCACGCTCTCGGTCGTCGCCGCCAACGACGCGCCGGTGCTCGCGCTCGCCCGGCCTCGCTCGCTCGACTTCGCGCCGTCCCGGGAATGGGGCCCGCTGGAATTCGTCGACGAGCCGGAACTGGCCGCCGTGCTGGCGGAAACGGAGCAGTTCCAGGTGCTCACGCCAGCCGACCTCGGACGTTCCTTCAAGCCCGAAGACTGGCCGCACCTCACCCGGTCCGACCTCGCGTACTGGAAACCGGCGACGGTCGGCGAGGCTTTGTTCAATTACTGGGACTGACCTCCCGGACTCCGGACAGCGGGAAGGTGCCGCCGCCGGAAATCGTGACGGAGCCGGTGAACACGTCCCGGTCGACCGTGCCGGTCACGCTCACCTCGAAGCGCGCCGGATCAGTCACCAGTGCGGTGAAAGCGATTTCCGGGCCGTCGACCGTTCCGGACACGATGGGGACCGTGACCTTCAGCTGAGAGTCGAAAATGGAACCGGACACCGCTCCGCCGTCGGTCGCGAGGTCGAGAAGGAGGTCCTTGCTTCCGGCCGGGTGGACGAACGTGACCTTCCAGGCACCGTCCGGGCCAGTTTTCCCACTGGCGGTCCGGGAAACCTGCTCCGGCTGCGCCACCGGAACCGGAGCTTCGCCGAGCGCGGGTTGTCCAGGCTTCGCCGGAACGCCCGCGGAATTCAGAAACCCCGCCATCATCCGGTAATAGCCGACAAGAAACAGGATCTCGATGATCTCGGCATGATCCCGGGTCGCCGCGAGAGCCGCCCAGGTTTCGTCGGACACAAAGACATTCGCGCACAGCTCATCGACGGCCCGCAGCACCGCGCCGTCCTCGGGCGACCAGTTGGCGTCCGGGTCGGCGAGCGCCGTGATCTCCGCTTCGGTCGCACCACCGCCGAGCGCCGCCGGCGCGTGATTGGCCCATTCGTACGGCGCGTCGCACCGGAGCGCGACGCGGAGGATCGCCAGCTCGCGGATCCGCGGATGCAGTTTCCCTTGGCTCAAAAGGAAAGCGCCCAATTTCCCGGACGCCTCCATCACCTCCGGCGCACGGGCAAGGACCTGAATTACGGTGTCCGCCCCGAGTTTCGCCAGCTTCTGCTGCTCAGGATCCATCTCCTCGAATTCGAGCGGCGGGATACGGGGAATCGTCGCGTGCGGCATGTCAGTTTCCTTCCGCGGGCAGGCGATCGAGTGCCGCCTGCGCTTCGTTGAGGCTGAGCTGGGGATGCGAGTGGATGTCGATCAGCGCACGGGCGAGGAGGTTGTCGCCCGCCGGGCTGAGGATGTCGACGCCGGCCGCGCGGGAAATGTGCTGGTGCAGCACGGTGATCGACAACGCCATCGCCGCGCCGATCGCAGCGCGCACCTTGGGTTCGACCGTCGGCGGATCCGGCCGTCGACGATCAGCGGCAATGAGCCGTTCGGCACCGGCTTCGACCATCGCGTCGAACAACGGCGCGGCCCCGCCTTCGACCAGCGCCCGGACGAGATAATCCCGGTACGGCCCGACCGCGATTCGCGCCGCCGCAACGGGATTCGCCGCGCCGCTGGAGTTCGTCAGGTCGGCCGGAACCTGGTCGTTGAGCTGACGGAGAAGCTTCGCCAAGTGCGCGTCACACGCCTCGCGGAGCTCCTGCTTGAACCCGAAGTGATGCCGCACCAACCCCAACGAGACGCCCGCTTCCACGGCGATACCCCGGATCGTGGCGCGCTCGAACCCGTGCTCCCCGAAGTGCCGCATCGCCGCGTCGCGAATCCGAGCGCGCGCGGTGAGGTCCTCGGGGTCGGTCATGACGCCGTCGCTATACGCATGAACAGTAGGCTATACCCACGTATAGCCCTCGCGCCAGGACGCGCCCCGTTGTCTCCGCGTCTGTGCAGGTCAGAACTGCTTCTCGCCACCGTCGACGTAAATGTTCGCGCCGAGAATGAAGCTGCTCTGCTCGGAGGCAAGGAACAACACAGCGTCAGCAACCTCGCGCGGCGTCCCCATCCGCCCGAGCGGAACTCGAGCCGCGAAACTCGCCCGTGCCGCATCGACCTTGTCCGCGCCGACCGCCTTCTCGAGCACCGGCGTGTCGATGGTCCCGGGCGAAACCACATTGACCCTGATGCCGCGCCCCTTCAGCTCGTTGGCCCAAGTCCGGGCGTAGGAGCGAAGCGCGGCCTTGGACGCCGAATACGTCCCGAACGCTTCAAGGCCGTCATCAGCCCGGACCGACGAATTCAGGATGACGGACGCACCTTTGTTAAGCAGCGGCAACGCTTTCTGCACGGTAAAAAGCGTGCCGCGAACGTTGGCGCCGAAGACCTGATCGAAGTGCTCCGGGGTCGTCTCCGCCAAGCTCGCGAACGACCCCGCCGCCGCGTTGGCGAACACGACGTCGAGCCCCTTGCCCCGAGCGCGAACCGCCTCGTAAAGCCGATCCAGGTCAGCCAGGTCCGCGATGTCCCCCGGCACCGCAGTCGCCGCCCCGATGGTCTTCACCGCCGCGTCCAGCGCGTCCCGATTCCGCCCGGTGATGAAGACATGCGCCCCCTCCTCCGCGAACCTCTCGGCCGCGGCCAACCCGATCCCGCTGCTGCCACCGGTGACGACTGCCGTCTTGCCCTCAAGCTGCCCCATGTGCTGACCTCCCGCTATTTCAGTACCGATCGGTACCGAACCGTAGCACTTCCGGACCGATCGGTACCGAAGGGCTACACTGACGCGGTGACCAGTCAGGACAAGGCACCCATCGGCCGCCCACGCGGCTTCGACGCCAACGAGGCGCTGCGACGCGCCATGCTGGTGTTCTGGGAACAGGGCTACGAAGGAGCCAGTCTGGCCGACTTGACCGGGGCCATGGGCATTACGAAAACCAGCATGTACGCGGCTTTCGGCAACAAAGAACAGTTGTTCCGCAAGGCTCTAGCCCTCTACGACGAAGGCCCCGCCTCCTACGGCCCGCGAGCCTGGGCAGAACCGACCGCCGCCAAGGTAGCCGCCGCAATCCTCAACGGCGCCGTCGAAGCAACGACCGCTCCTGATTGCCCACCCGGATGCCTGGGCGTCCAGGGCTCGCTGGCAGCAGGCGAACTAGGCCTCCCCGCACGCGAATTGCTAGTCGAATGGCGCAATGCCGCCCGTCGAGCCCTAGAGAAACGCTTCCAGCGCGCCGTAGCCGAACACGACCTGCCCCCGACCGCCGACCCGGCCCGCCTAGCCCGCTACATCATGACGGTCGCCTTCGGCATCGCCGTAGAAGCAGCCAGCGGCGCGAGCCGAGAAGAGCTGCAGGAAGTCGCTGACGCGGCCCTGTCCAACTGGCCGGAACTTCAGCGCCCACAGTAAAGATCAACCGCGACAGTCATCCGCTCCCGAAACTCGTCGCGAGTCTCCGCGTCGTACTTGATGCCGACCGCCGTACTGATCAACGTCCCAGCCACGTCAGCAGCGGAGCGCCCACCGATCGCCTCGATAACAAGCACTCGAAACTGCTTCGGATATTCCGCTGGCATGTCACCGAGCAAGTCAGGATTCGAGTCGATCAGGACGCCGATCTCCGCAGCCATCGCCCCGACGTAGCGCCCGGCCCAATGATCAAACGCCTCAATCAACCGTTCCCGCAGCGGTCGCCGCGAATCGGCGAGAGCGTTCCGCGCCGCGGAGATACTGCCGTCAAGCGAATGCCGCACAGTCGCGCGAAACAACTCCGGCTTGGACGAGAAGTAGAAATACAGCCCAGGACGCGAGATGTCCGCCGCCTTCGCGACGTCGTCCATCGACGCCTTGCGATACCCGTACCGCGCGAAAACCTCCAACGCCGAGTCCAGCACGTGCGTACGCCGATCGCTGCCCATGGACGCACTATACAAGTTTCACCTAATCCGTATAGTTCGAAGGGTGCCTCAACCCTCCCGCCTCCACACCGCCTTAGACGCCACGAGCACCCCCGCCCACGTCGCCGCAGACCAGACCCGCGCGGCCTGCAACGCCACCGGTGCCACCACCGGGGTCGCCGGAAACCTGCCCGACACAGCCATCAATGCCACCGGAACCGCCACCGACGTCGGCGCAGGCCTGATCCACACTGCCTGCAATGCCACCAGCGCTGCCGCCGATATCGGCACAGACCTGGTTCACGCGGCCGTCGATGCCACCGGCACCGCCGATGTCGGCGCAGACCCCATCCACTCGGCCGTCAATGCCACCGCCGCCACCGACGTCGCCGCACACCTGATCCACAAGGCCGTCGATGCCATCAGCGCCCCCACCGACGTCGCCACAGACCTCATCCGCACGGCCTTCGACGCCACCAGCGCCGCCGCGGACGTCGTCGCAGGCCTGGACCTCACCGGCATCCGCGCCGTCGTCACCGGTGCCACATCTGGCCTAGGCCGCGAAACAGCCCGCGCACTTGCCTCAGCCGGCGCCGATGTCACCTTGGCCGTGCGCGACCTTTCTGCGGGCAAAAAGGTCGCCGACGCCATCGCGACGTCCACCGGAAACCACGCCGTCCGTGCCGCGCACCTGGAACTGGCCGACCTCGCCACCGTCGCCCACTTCGCCGTCACCTGGGACGGCCCGCTGCACCTGCTGATCAACAACGCCGGCGTCATGCGCCCAACGCTGGGCCGCACCCCGCAGGGCTGGGAACTGCAGTTCGCGACCAATCACCTAGGCCACTTCGCACTGGCACTGGGCCTGCGCGACGCCCTGACCGCCGGCGCGAACGACCGAGGATCGGCCCGGATCGTCGCACTGACCTCCGGCGCGCACATGTACTCATCTGTTGTCTTCGATGACATCCACTTTACCCGGAGAGCCTATGACCCCCAACTGGCTTACGGACAGTCGAAAACGGCCAACTCGCTGTTCACGGTGGAAGCGACCCGCCGATGGGCAGCCGACGGAATCGTCGCCAACGCAGTCAACCCAGGCGGAGTTTCCACTGGCCTGCAACGAGATTTCACCCAAGACATGAAGGACCACCTAGACCGTCTGGAAGCCGCTGGAGTCTTCGCCTACAAGACCGTCGAACAAGGCGCAGCCACCACACTCGTCGCCGCGACCGCCCCAGAATTCGCCCATAACGGTGGTCATTACCTGGACGATGGCAACGAAGCCGAGACAGTCCCCGACGACGCCGACTTGGCGGACAACAGCCACGCCGTCAAACGTTGGGCCCGCGACGAGACGACCGCGCGGAGACTGTGGGAGGTGTCCCTGGACCTGGTCCGCCAACACTGACCGGATGCCCCAAGCTGTTCGCCTCGCATCGCTGATTTCCGCCGTAGACAAGAAAATCGAGGTCGCGGATCTCTAATTGTCCTTGCGAGCGGCGAACTCTGCATCCAAGGCTGTCCTCGACACCGGTCGGACTTACTGGGGCGCAGGGTTGTTGTGCAGGAGCCAGCTTCATCGCTGGCGTTTCCATGCCACCCCGTCAGGCCGTCCGAAACTCCGGTCACATCGGCCGCCCTAATGGTCAGGCCGTCGGCCGCCCCGCGCCCGCGTAGTCGTCGCCCGGCTTGCGATACGGATGAACCTGCACCGCCTGCCCAGTCTGCGGCGCGTCGATCATCTGCTGGTTCCCGATGTAGAGCCCCACATGATGGATCTTCGTCGTCGGCGCACCGTAGAAGATCAAATCGCCCAATTGGGGTTCGCTCACATGGGCAACGCTGCGAAACTGCGTGTCCGCCGTCCGCATCAGCTTGACGTCAGCGCTCGCATAGGCCGCGGTCGTAAGGCCGGAACAGTCAAAACCAGGGTCAGCGTCGCGGGTCCCGTTGCCACCCCAAACGTACGGCAGTCCAATCTGGTCAATCGCGAAGTCGACCGCCGTGAGCACCGCCGGATTGGGCGGCTGCTCGCTCTGTCCGACCGTGCCGTAGACATTGGTTGTCGCAAGCGTCCGATGCAGAACCACCGGCGCCGGCTCCAGCGTGGCGACCCCGTTCCACCAGTCTGTCGCCAGATCGCGGCCATTCGCGCAGAGCGCACGTCCAGCCGTGAGCGCCGAATCGTCGATGTTCTGAATGTCAGGCTTCCCGCCGGACGCACTCCGCTGCCACTTGCTCCACACTGCGGGAGACAGCTGCAACGGCCCAGCCGCTCCAGGCGTCGAAACGGTTCGGTGATAGAAGTCGAGAACCTCAACCGTGCCAAGCGGTTTCGCGAGAGTCCCGTTCTCCTTGACTTGATTACCCTGTGCCCGCCCATGGTCGCTGGTGATCTTCCCGATCGCGGCGAGAGTGATCCAGGACAGGTGACAATCTGGCTGTTCCTTGCTGAGCGTGACAGTCGCCTGCGCGTACCCGTTCATCGCCCGCAACGGAATGTCGAGCCACTGACTGGTTCGAGACGCCCACGCCCCGAACTCCCCAGCCCGCGGCACCCCAGGCTGAACCGGCACCACGGACGACGGCGCAGGGGAAGCCGGAACGGTCTTCGAGGTAACCGGAGTCACCGACGATGTCGCCGCGACGTTCCCGGAATTCGCGTCACTGGCCCTGTCCGGCAAAACCTGCACCGCGACGGCCAACGCCGCAACGACCACCACAACCGCCGCCAGCGCGACAACAGCCCGCCGGTTCCGCGCGAGAAAACCCTGCTTCGCAGAGCCCGCGACCCCTCCGCCACCCGACGCCTGGGATCCGTCGCCACTAAACGGCGACGCACTGGTCAGCTCGGGTACTTCGCCATTCGGCGACGACTCGCTGCCCGGCTCAGGCACGTGGCCGCTCAGCGGCGAAGCGCTGGTCAAGTCGGCCGTGCTGCCACTCAACGGCGAGGCGCTGGTCAAGTCGGCTGCGTCGCCACTCAACGGCGAGGCGCTGGTCAAGTCGGCTGCGTCGCCACTCAACGGCGAAACGCTCGTCAACTCGGCTGCGTCGCCACTCAGCGGCGAAGCACTGGTCGGCTGAGATACGTCGCCGCCCGACGGCGAGGCAGCACCCCGCTCAGCCATTTCGCCGTTCAGCGGCGAATCAGAGATCGATCCAATCGCGTCGCCGTTAGGCGGCGAAACAGCATCTGGCCCGGGGTCGTCTCCACCCAGCGGCGAAGCACTGATCAACTCAGACGCATCACCACCCAGCGACGACTCATCAGCCCCAGAAGTTTCGCCACTCAGCGGCGACACCCTGGTCGACCCACGATTCTCGCCGTCGACCGGCGACGCCCCGCCCACGAACGAACCCCCGGCGCCGACCGATTCACTGCCCGCCGGCGACGCCCCGCCCGCCGCCGACCCGGCCGATTCGCCACTCACCGGCAACGAGCCCGCGTCCCCAGGCTCGCCACCACCTCGACCCGTGACCGCACCAGGCGTGACCTGCGATTCGCCATCCAGCGGCGATCTCCCGGCCCCCTCCATCACCGGCCCCCGGCGAGTCTCGACAACACGAACTCGCGCAGCGCATCCAACTCTGTATCCACAGCCACCTCGACCGGCCGCCCGGTCGCCGCGGTCGGGACCGCCCGCCGGTCGACGATCGTCATGCCGCGGGTCGGGCCGAGGCCGGAGTCGATGTCGACCGGGTAAGTCTCCGTGCGCAGGATGCCCGGCCGGATCGCCTCGGCGACGGCCACCGCGTCGTGCATGACGATGCCTTCGTAACCGAGCACCTTGCGGTAGTGCGCGAGGTAGTCCGGAGTGAACGAGTCCAGCGCCTGCCCAACCGGTCCGGATGCGGCGAGCTTCGCCAGCCACGCGCTGTCGACCGCGCATCGGTGAGTGAGATCGAGGGGGACCATCACGCATGGGACGTCGTCCTCGGCGAGCACGCGACGCGCCGCGTCCGGGTCGGCCCAGATGTTGAATTCGGAGACCGCGGTCGAGTTGCCAAGGGCGAGCGCGCCGCCCATCAGGACGATCCGCGCGATTTTCGAACGCACCCCGGGGTGGGCCGCGAGCAGGGCGGCGATGTTCGTGAGCGGCCCGATGGGCGCGATGGTCACCGGTTCGTCCGAGGCTTCGAGCAGCGAGACCATCAGGCTGACCGCGTCGGAATCCTCGAGCGGGCGGGTGGCGTCGGGCAGCGAAGCGGCGTGCCCGGAAAGCCCGTCGGAACCGTGGACGGTGCTCGCCCGGTGCAACTCGCGGTAGAGGAGCGGCCGCGAGGCACCCGCGGCTACTGGCACGTCCGGGCGGTCGCACAGCTGCAGCAGCCGTCGCGCGTTCGAGGTTGTCGTGGTCAGCGGCACGTTGCCGAAGACCGTCGTCACGCCCAGCAGGTCGACGTCCGCCGACCTCGCGGCCAACGCGATCGCGAAAGCATCATCGACGCCGGGGTCGGTGTCGATGATCAGCTTGGTCCCCATCGTGCTCCCCTTGCGTGCGGCTGGCCGTCGTCCACAGGTTACGGTCAAGGGCATGACGTCGATGTGGGGTGCGCCCGCGTTGTCGCGCGTGCGCGCCTGGCGGCGGGCCCGGCGGGACCCGCACCAGGCGAAGTTCCTGACGGCCGACTCGCTGCGCTGGGTGCTGCGCAATCGCGCGTACACGCCGTGGTACCTCGTGCGCTACTACCGGCTGCTCAAATTCCGCGTCGCGAACCCGCACATCATCCTGCGCGGCATGCTGTTCCTCGGCAAGAACGTCGAGATCCACTGCCGCCCCGGGTACGGCCGGATGGAGATCGGCCGCTGGGTGCACATCGGCGACGGCAACGCCATCCGCTGTCACGAGGGGTCCCTTCGCATCGGCGACAAGTCGGTGTTCGGGCGGCAGAACGTGATCAACTGCTACCTCGACATCGAGCTCGGCGCCGCGACGCTCGTCGCCGACTGGGTGTACATCTGCGACTTCGACCACGTGACCGCGGACATCCACGTGCCGATCAAGGACCAAGGCATCGTCAAGTCGCCGGTCCGGATCGGTCCGGACACGTGGCTCGGCACGAAGGTCAGCGTCCTCAAGGGCACGCGCATCGGCCGCGGCAGCGTCCTCGGCGCGCACGCGGTCGTGCGCGGTGACATTCCGGACTACTCGATCGCGGTCGGTTCACCGGCACGGGTGGTCCGCAATCGCGAGGACGACTACGCCGCGGATGCGGCCCGCCGCGAGGCAGTCGCCGACATGGCGCGCAAGGCGAACAAGGCATTGCAGAAGACGCTCGGCGACAGCTGACGTAGCGCGGCCGTCCGTCCGGTTCAGCCGCGAAAATAGCCTGACAGCGTCGATACCTTCGCCTTATGAGCGAAGCCCTGCGCCGGCACGTCGCCGCCTTCAACGACCGCGACCTTCAAGGTCTCCTCGACGGCTTCACCGACGACGCCGTCTGGATCACCGGCAGCAGCGTCGTGCGCGGACGCGCGGAACTCACCGAACTGTTCAGCGGTGCGATGGAACAACTTCTCCCGACGTTGACGGTCGAGAACGTTCTCGCGGACGGTGATCAGATCGCCGCCCAATTGACTGAGCGCCTCACCCACAACGGCGAGAACCACGTCTTCGCCATCGCTGGTTTCTATCGGCTGTCCGGAGACCGCATCAAATCGGCGAAGATCTACCGCGAGGGCAGCGCTGAACTCGGCTGACCGGCGTTGCCGTTTTTTGGCGAATCACTCTGGCCTGCGGAAACGCGGGTCTAAGAGGCTCGATACGCCGGTCGATGTCAGGCATCGAGCTGTCTTGATCCGTTCGCCGCGGTGCGACGGCGCTGACAGTGCTTTTGCCGCTACGTCGTCGATAGAGGCGGTCTTCGCGGTGGTGTAGGCAGCACGGTCAGTCCAGTAGCCGTTCAGCGGCAAACTGGCGACAACAGCGGACAGACCCTCCCGGCTGCCGGGTCTGTCGCCAGTCAGCGGCGAAACCAGAGAACCCAGCGACACCTCAGAGCAAGAAGTGGAACAACGGACTCCCCGGCTCCACCTGCTCCACCTGCAACGGGCTCTTCTCCAGCCGCGCCAGCAACCCTGGCAGGTCCGCTCGCCGAGGGATCTCGACCCCGATCAGCGCCGGTCCGATCTCCCGGTTGTTGCGCTTCACGTATTCGAACCGCGTGATGTCGTCCTCCGGTCCGAGGATTTCGTCAAGGAACCGCCGGAGCGCACCGGGTTCCTGCGGGAAGCTGACGAGGAAGTAGTGCTTCAACCCCTCGTGCATCAGCGAGCGTTCGAGGATTTCGCTGTATCGGCTGACGTCGTTGTTGCCCCCGGACACGATGCACACCACCGTCTGCCCCGGCTCGACCTGCACGCTCGTCCCGAGCGAAGCGGCCGCGAGCGCGCCCGCGGGTTCGGCGATGATGCCGTCCGACTGGTACATCGACAGCATCTCCGTGCACACCGCGCCCTCGGCGACGGACGTCAGATCCGCGCCGCTGTCCCGGATCAACGGGAACGTCACCTGGCCGGCCTCGCGCACCGCGGCACCGTCCACGAACGGGTCGACCGCGTCGATCCGCACCGGTTTGCCTGCATCGATAGCCGCCGCCATGCACATCGCGCCCGCAGGTTCGACGCCGACGACCCGGATGTCCGGATGCCGCTCGCGGACCCATGTCGCGACCCCAGCCAGCAACCCGCCGCCCCCGACCGGCACGACCAGGACATCGGGCACGAAGCCGAGCTGCGAAACCACTTCGAGCGCGACAGTGCCCTGGCCGGCGACAGTGCGGACGTCGTCGAACGCCGGCACGAGCGTCGCCCCCGTGCGGTGAGCGTCGTCCTTAGCCGCGGCGAATGCGTCTTCATACGTCTCGCCAACGACGATGACCTCGATGTGGGCACCGCCGAGCGCCGCAATGCGCTGACGCTTCTGGCGAGGCGTCGTACCCGGCACGTACACGCGACCGTTCGCCCCTAAACGGCGACACGCGTACGCGACACCTTGTGCGTGGTTGCCCGCGCTCGCACACACGACACCGCGCGCCCGCGTCGCAGCGTCGAGCTGCACGATGAAGTTGTACGCGCCGCGGATCTTGTACGAGCGCACCGTCTGCTGGTCTTCGCGCTTAAGCCAGACGCGCGCGTCTACGCGGGACGAGAGGCGCGCGTTGGGCTCAAGGGGCGTGCGTGTGACCACGCCCGCGAGCCGTTCGGCGGCCTGTTCGACCAGTTCTGCGTTCACCGTGTCGATGTCGTGCACTCGGGTGAATGTACTTCGCACCCGGTGACCACGTACGGGGCACTCACGTCACCGACCGCGTTCACGTCTTCGGAACCGCCGGGTACGGGACGAAGGTGCTGGTGTTTTCGTCGACTGTGAGCGGTTTGCCGATCGCCGGAAACGCGCGTTGCGAACATGCGGGCCGGTCGCACACTTTGCACCCCATGCCGATCGGCGTCGCGGCGGCGGGTTCGTCCAGGTCAAGGCCGGTTGAGTAGATCAGCCGGCCGGCGTGCCGCAGCTCGCAGCCGAGGCCGACGGTGAACGTCTTGCCCGGGCTGCCGTACCCGCCGATGTTGCGCGACACCGTCCGCGCGACCCAGAAGTACCGTTTGCCGTCCGGCAGCGCCGCGATCTGCGTGAGGATCTTGCCCGGCGAGGTGAAGGCCTCGTAGATGTTCCACAACGGGCAAGCGCCGCCGACGCGCGAGAAGTGAAAACCCGCCGCGGACTGGCGTTTCGACATGTTCCCGGCCCGGTCCACGCGCACGAACGAGAACGGCACGCCGCGCTGTTTTGGCCGCTGAAGAGTCGACAGCCGGTGGCAAGTGGTCTCGAAACCGACGCCGAAGTGGTCGCAAAGCCGTTCGATGTCGTACCGGAACTCCTCGGCCGCAGCGAGGAACGGGCTGTACGGCAGGATCAGCGCGCCAGCGAAGTAGTTCGCAAGGCCGACCCGAGCGAGCGTCCGCGCCGCGGGGCCAGAAAACGCCCACGAATCGGCCAGTTCGGTGATCAAGTCGTCGTATTCCAGCAACGCGATCTGGGACGCCATCCGGAACGCCTGCTGTCCGACCCGCAGGCTCGGCGCCAGCCGCAACACCCGCGTCGCCGGTTCGTACCGGTGCTGTTCACCTGCGGATTCGTTGATGCCCTCGCTGGTCACGTCGACGCCGTAGCGCTGCCACAGCCGTTCCTTGAGCGATCCGAGCACCGCTCCGCGTCGCAGCGGAATCTCAGCGGCCATCCGTTCAGCGCGCTCGTCGAGTTCGGCGACGTAGTTCTCCCGCTCGTAGAAGAAGTCGCGGACCTCCTCGTGCGGCAACGGCGCGGCGGCGCTCCCGTGCAGGCCCAGGCCGTTCTCAGTGGTCAGCGCGGCGGTGCTCTCGACCGCGTTGCGGTAGCTGCGGTGCAGTTTCACCAGCGCCTGGGCGATGGACGGCAAGTTGCTGGCCAGGTCGTTCAGCTCGCTCATGGTCGCTTCGACGCCCACGGCCTCGTCGAGCAGGGCTTCCTTCACGTCGGCGACAAGCCGCGAGGTGTCGTTGTTAGCGAAAAACTCCGTGTCGACGCCGAACGCCTGCGTGATCCGCAGCAGCACCGGCACCGTCAGCGGGCGCGAGTTGTGCTCGATCTGATTGAGGTAACTGGGTGAGATCTCGAGCACACGGGCGAGGTCCGCCTGGCTCATCGACCGGCTTTCGCGCAAATGCCGCAGCCGCGCCCCGGCGAAAGTTTTGTCCATGAGTGCTCCGTCCGGCCGGAAGGTTTCCGGGCCTGAACGATTACGTGAACGATCAAGCCCGCGAATTTTCGCTGCGGTTGCGAACGACAGATTCGCAACCTTTGCAACATGCTAGGCAATCTTCGCAGAAATTGGCAAATTGGAGCGGTAGACCAGGTTTTCGCGCTCGTGTCAGGGTCGTGACCAGGCAAGGCGAGCAATCGCAAACTTCGCAACACGGGAGAGTCCGATGACCGAGCAGGCCAATCAGCTCGAGCAGGCGGCGGCCGAGCTGGCCGAGCAGTGGAAGACCGACCCCCGCTGGGCGGGTGTCCAGCGGACCTACTCCGCCGCCGACGTGGTGAAGCTTCGCGGTTCGGTCGTCGAAGAGCACACCCTCGCCCGCCGCGGCGCGGAGAAGCTGTGGGAGCTGCTGCACAGCGAGGACTACGTCCACGCGCTGGGCGCCCTCACCGGCAACCAGGCCGTGCAGCAGGTGCGCGCCGGCCTGAAGGCCATCTACCTGTCCGGCTGGCAGGTCGCCGCCGACGCCAACCTCGCTGGCCAGACCTACCCGGACCAGAGCCTCTACCCGGCCAACTCGGTCCCGGCCGTCGTCCGCCGCATCAACAACGCGCTGGGCCGCGCCGACCAGATCAACTGGGCCGAGGGCAACGGCGACATCGACTGGTTCGCCCCGATCGTCGCCGACGCCGAGGCCGGCTTCGGCGGTCCGCTGAACGCGTTCGAGCTGATGAAGGGCATGATCGCGGCCGGTGCCGCGGGCGTGCACTGGGAAGACCAGCTCGCTTCCGAGAAGAAGTGCGGCCACCTCGGCGGCAAGGTCCTCATCCCGACCAAGCAGCACGAGCGCACCCTGAACGCCGCCCGTCTCGCCGCCGACGTGCTGAACGTGCCGTCCCTGGTCGTCGCCCGCACCGACGCGCAGGCCGCGACCCTGCTGACCAGCGACGTCGACGAGCGCGACCGCAAGTACCTCACCGGCGGCCGCACCTCCGAGGGCTTCTACGAGGTCAACAACGGCATCGAGCCGTGCATCGACCGCGGCCTGGCCTACGCGCAGTACGCCGACCTGCTGTGGATGGAGACCTCCACGCCGGACCTCGAGGTCGCCCGCAAGTACGCCGAGGCGATCAAGGCGCAGTACCCGGACCAGATGCTGGCCTACAACTGCTCGCCGTCGTTCAACTGGAAGAAGCACCTCGACGACGACACCATCGCGCGGTTCCAGCGCGAGCTCGGCGCCATGGGCTACAAGTTCCAGTTCATCACCCTGGCCGGCTTCCACGCGCTGAACTACTCGATGTTCGACCTGGCGCACGGCTACGCCCGCGAAGGCATGAGCGCCTACGTCGACCTGCAGGAGCGCGAGTTCGCTTCGGAGGAGCGCGGTTACACCGCGACGAAGCACCAGCGCGAGGTCGGCACCGGCTGGTTCGACCTGGTGTCCACCGCGCTGAACCCGGAGAGCTCGACCACCGCGCTCAAGGGTTCGACCGAAGAAGACCAGTTCCACTGACGCACCCCGCGGGCCGGCGATTCCGGTCGCCGGCCCGCCCCTTCCCTTTCCCCCTTCGCGGAGGTACGAGATGGCTGACACGTTGAACACCCGCATCGAGGTCACCGGGCCCGCCGATGGCCGCTTCGCCGAGATCCTCACCCCGGCAGCACTGGACTTCGTAGCCAAACTCGACAACACCTTCGCCGGACGCCGCCGCGAACTCCTCGACGAGCGCCGCCGCCGTCGCGAGCGGCTGCAGTCGGGGGAGGAGCAGCTGGACTTCCTGCCGCAGACGCGGTCGATCCGCTCGGACGAGAGCTGGCACATCGCTCCGGTCGCGCCCGGTCTCGAGGACCGGCGCGTCGAGATCACCGGCCCGACCGACCGGAAGATGACGGTCAACGCGCTCAACTCCGGCGCGAAGGTGTGGCTGGCGGACTTCGAGGACGCGACCTCGCCGACCTGGCACAACGTCGTCGACGGCCAGCTCAACCTGTTCGACGCCATCCGCCGCAACATCGACTTCACCACCGAAGCCGGCAAGCGCTACACGATCGGCGACGACCCGGCGACGATCGTCGCCCGTCCCCGCGGCTGGCACCTGGTCGAGAAGCACATCCGCATCGACGGCCGCCCGGTTTCGGCGAGCCTCGTGGACTTCGGCCTGTACTTCTTCCACAACGCCCGGCAGCTCCTGGCGCGCGGCAGCGGTCCGTACTTCTACCTGCCGAAGCTGGAAAGCCACCAGGAAGCGCGGCTGTGGAACGACGTGTTCCTGCTGGCGCAGAAGGAACTCGGCATCCCGCGCGGCACCATCCGCGCGACCGTGCTGATCGAGACGATCACCGCGGCCTTCGAGATGGACGAGATCCTCTACGAACTGCGCGAACACGCGGCGGGTCTGAACGCCGGTCGCTGGGACTACATCTTCAGCGTCATCAAGAACTTCTCCGCGCACGGTGCTGACTTCGTGCTGCCGGACCGCGCCCAGGTGACGATGACGGTCCCCTTCATGCGCGCTTACACCGAACTGCTCGTCAGCACCTGCCACCGCCGCGGGGCACACGCGATCGGCGGGATGGCGGCGTTCATCCCGAGCAAGGACCCGGTCACCAACGAGAACGCGCTCGAAAAGGTCCGCCAGGACAAGGAACGCGAGGCCGGCGACGGCTTCGACGGCTCCTGGGTCGCGCACCCCGGTCTGGTCCCGGTGTGCCGCGAGGTCTTCGACAGTGTGCTCGGCGGCTGGCCGAACCAGCTCGGCAAGCTGCGTGAAGACGTGACTGTCGACGCTGCGGACCTGCTCGACGTCGCAAGCGCCGGCGGCGAGGTCACCGAAGCGGGTGTGCGAGCGAACATCAACGTCGCCCTCCGCTACATCGACTCCTGGCTGCGCGGCACCGGTGCTGCGGCGATCCACAACCTCATGGAAGACGCCGCGACGGCCGAGATCGCGCGGTGCCAGGTGTGGCAGTGGATCCGCAACGGCACGAAGCTCGAGGACGGCACGGCGCTGACCCACGAACTGGCCAGCGAGTTCCTGGACGACGAACTGGCGAAGGTCCGCGCAGACCTCGGCCAGTCGGCTCGCCTCGACGACGCCCGCGCGATCTTCACCGAGACCGCCCTCGGCGAGAAGCTGCCGAGCTTCCTCACGACGGTCGCCTACGCCCGGTACCTGACCGAGCGGTGACAAGCTCCGGTCGCCAGTGACCTGACCACCGGCGACCGGTTACCCCGCACCACATTTTGGGATGGTGCTGGGAACGGGTCCGGTGGCGGAGGCTCCCCGCCACCGGACCCGGGTCTTTCCGGACCCGCGCTTCTTTCGCCGCTGAGTGGCGAGAGGCGCGGGTTTTCGGTCTCCGCGGAGTTTTCTGACGCTCCGGGCTCGGGCTCTCGGTCCGGTGTCGGGGCTTCGCTCTGGGGTTTGGCCTGGGATTTGCTCACTTCTGGGTTTCATTTCGAGGTCGTTCGGTTCGTGCTGGCATCGCCTCGGCTTTCTGGCGCTCATACGGGGTTCTTGGCTCGATTCCTGGACCAACAGGCCGAGTCGGCCGTTCGTTCTCGGGTACTTGCTAGTGCCTGCCCGGCGAGTCCCGCTCGTTCCCCGGCCTGCTCATCTCGGACGCGTCCGGTAGCCCGATCCATCCGGCCAGGCCTGTCCCGTCGAACAGTCGCGGTCCGCGAGGGTCCTTGCCGAACCGAACGTCCGATCCGCTCAACCGGTACCCGGGCCTCGACCGTGCCAAGCCAACGCGCGTTCCGGACAGACGCCGCCGCTGAAAGGTAGATGCCTCACCAAGCCCGGCCGACGAACCTGAACGGGCCGCGCGGAAGTCTCCGATCCCGCGGCGGGGAGCCCGAACTACCATTGCCGCTCAGTGGCGAATACCTGGTCAACGCCACTTTTTGGGCAACCGGCGCGCCGCTGGCCGCCGCAGCTCGTTCCATCGGCAGCACCTTCAGCTCCCTCCGCTCATCTGCTGATCACCCCTTGCCTATTTGATTCGACATACATATATTGCACATGTAACTACCTGGGGGAGCGTCGCCGGCGAGGGTGCCGAGCAGCTTCCGATCTCACTCTCACCCGGAGAAACCATGCACTGGCTCTACCTCGGCATCGCTGTGTTCTTCGAGATCGCCTTCGCGCTCGGAGCCAACGCCACCGACGGGTTCACCAAGCTGTGGCCGTCGGTGTTCACGCTGGTCATGGCGGCTGGCGGGATCTTCTTCCTCAGCCGCGCCCTGCTGACCATGGACGTCGGCGTCGGCTATGCGATCTGGACCGGTCTCGGCTCGGTCGGCATCGTCCTGCTGGGCGCGCTGATCTTCAAAGAGAAGCTCAACTGGCGCAAGCTCATTGGGTTCGGCCTGGTGATCTGCGGCATCATCGGCCTTCAGCTGACCGGTGCCTGACTCTCTTCTTCCAGCCCCCGAAAGGATTTCCGTCGTGTCCGTTCAGCCCGAAGCAGCACCAGTCGTCGCACCGGAAAAGACGCAGACCAGTCGCCGAGCGTGGGGCATTCTCCTCTTCGCCGGTGTCTGCGAAATCGCGTTCGCCGTCAGCACGGACGGCAGTCGCGGCTTCACCAACCTGCCGTGGTCGATCGCCACCGTGATCACTGCCGCCGCAACGATTTTCACCCTCAGTCTGGCCTTGCGCACCATCGACGTCGGCGTCGGCTACGCGGTCTGGACCGGCATCGGCGCGAGCGGTGCGGCGATCTTCGGCGCGATCATCTTCGGCGAAAGCCTGGGACCGCTGCGCATTCTGTTCCTCGCAGTGATCATCACCGGAGTCATCTGCCTCAAACTCGCCGGCGGCTCAACCGATTCGGCGAAATCCGACGACTGACCGTATCCAGCCCGGCGTCCTGCTGACATCCGCCAGTTGTCGTCAACCTGCCTAGATCCGGCCACAGGCACGGTAATCCCGGTTTTTCACTACGCTGCACCGGCGCGGCTCCACTGTCTGAGACGAATCTGGAGGCCAGTCGAATGCCCATGGCAACGGTCAACGACCGCCCGATTTTCTTCTCCGACACCGGGGGAGACGGACCGGCCTTGTTGCTGGGACACGGCTACTTCCTGGACCACTCAACCTTCTCGCCGCAAGCAGAGATGCTCGCGCCGGAGCAGCGTCTGATCACCTGGGACGCCCGCGGCCACGGACAAACTCCGGACGACGACCCCAGCGCGCCATACACCTATTGGGACCAGGCCCAAGACGCACTCGGACTGCTGGACCACCTAGGCATCGAACGCGCCGTCGTAGGAGGATTGTCCCAAGGCGGCTTCACGGCGCTGCGGATTGCGTTGCTGGCACCTGAACGGATCGCAGGACTGGTGCTGTGGGACACCGAAGCAACACCGTGCGACCCAGCCGACAAGGCGGCCTACAGCGAAATGTTCGCAGCCTTACGCGAATACGGACCAATTGATGACCTCATCATACCCCTGTCTACGCAACTGCTCGGAAATTCCGCCCTTCGTGATGAGTTGTGCGCACGATGGCGTGCCGCACCCGCGCTGCCGCTGGGCCCGGCCGCACACTGCCTGCTGGAACGAGACGACGTCTCGAACCGCCTGGACGAAATCACCTGCCCGGCGCTGCTGATGTGGGGCGAGCAAGACGTTTCCCTCCCGCGCGACCGCATGGACCTGCTCAGCGAACGCCTCCCAAACGCCAGCGACGTCCACGTCATCCATGGCGCAGCCCACACTCCGACTCTGACCCATCCAGAGCAGGTCAACCCGTTGCTGCAACAGTTCCTGCAGACGTTGGCCTAACAGGTTCCGTCAAACACTCCGAGCCGGACTGGAGAACTGCGTAGCCGACGATTCGTCCAGTCCGCTCAATCAGATGCCTGGCTCTAGCCACCCCACTGCCGCGCAGCTCAACGGTCTCCCGAGGACGTGAGGCCTGACGAACACCCAATTGCATGCACGCACATGTGCTATACAAGAGGTCTCGGCACCACTTCTCGATGCCGGACAAGGTTCGCCGGAGAGGTCGTTCGCGTGGCCACCACACCTTCCCCTGGACGCAAGTCGGCAGGGGCGAAACTCACCACCCTCGGCGCGATGTGGCCTCGCATGATGGCCCTTCGCAGCCGCGTCGACCACGAGGTCGAGCAAGCCTTGCAACGGCAGTTGCACCTGGGTTTCTCGGAATTCGTCGCCCTGATGTCGCTGGCCGACCGGCCAGACGGCGAACTCCGCATGCAGGAACTGGCTGATGCGACGTCGCTCAACCAGAGCTCCGCGACACGCCTCGTCGGCCGCCTCGAGCGTACCGGGCTCACCGAACGACGTCTCTGCGAATACGACCGCCGCGGCGTCTACACCGGAATCACCGACGCCGGACGCGTCACGTTGCGCAAAGCCGTCCCGGTCTACGAAGCCGCCCTGGCGAGCGCTTTCGACCGCGTGGCAGCAGACCCCGACTACCGCGACCTGATCGCCGCCGTCGACCCCCGCTGACAAGCTGCCCTGACCAGGCATTAGCCACTGAGCGGCGAATCTCGTGAACCGCCGTCGACCAGCGCGTCCTAAACCTCGAACGCGTTGCCCGTCGCGATCTTCGGCCGCCCCAACTCCACCGGTTCGCCGACACGCGCCCGCCGGTAAACCTCGACGGTCGCCTCCGCGATCCGCCCCCAATCGAAGTCCGCACCGAGCCGAGCCTGCGCCGCACGCGCCCGTCGAGTCGCGGCCGGAACGTCGCTCAGGACAGTCGTCACAGACGAGGCGAGCCCGGTGACATCACCCGGCGCGAACGCCAGACCGGTCTCGCCATCGATGACAACCTCACCAAGCCCGCCCGCGGTCGAAGCCACCAACGGTGCCTTCGCAGCCGCGGCCTCCAGCGCAACGATCCCGAACGGCTCGTACCGGCTAGGCAGCACGACCGCATCGGCAGCGGCCAGGAGAGCGCGCAGGTCGCGGTCGGAGAGATGACCGACGAAGTCCACCGCCCGGCGAATCCGCAGCTTTCGGGCCTGTGCGACGAGTTCGTCGTGATGTCGCCCTTTTCCGGCAACAACCACTCGAGTCCCCGGGAACTGACGGCGGATCCGGGGCAGCGCGGCCAGCAGATCTTGCACGCCCTTTTCCCACTCCAGCCGGCCGAAGAACAGCAGGAACGGAGCACCGTCCGGACTGTGCTGCTCCCGCATCCTCGCGACCTCGCCGGACGATACGCGCCAACTGCGGCCCTCGATGCCGTTGTGGATCACCGCGACGTCGGCCGGGTCGATCTCGAAGAGGTGCGCGACCTCTTTGCGCATGGCTTGCGAACAGGTGATCACCGCGTCGGCGCGATTGGCCAGCCACCATTCGACCGAATGCACCTGCTGGTTGAGCGGGTGCGACAGCCATCCCGAATGCCGGCCCGCTTCGGTCGCGTGGATTGTCCCGACGAGCGGCACCCGAGCAGTCTCAGCGACAGCGATCGCCGGATGCGTGACCAGCCAATCGTGGGCATGGACGACGTCGGGTTGCCACGTGCGGAGCAAATCCTGTGACGCCCGGATCATGGCGTGGCCCATGGCGAGCGTCCACGCGACGAGATCCCGCTCGAAGGTCAGGTGCATCGGATCCTCGGCGACGCGGACGACCCGGACCCCCTCGATGACCCGATCGCTGCGCGGATGGGTCGACGCGTCGGTGCCCGCGGTGTGCCGGCAGAGGACGACTACCTCGTGGCCCTGCTGCGCGAGGTGCCGCGCCAGCGCGTGAACGTGCCGGGCCAGCCCGCCGATGACCACCGGCGGATACTCCCAGGACAACATCAGCACGCGCATGGCCCGAGGTTACTCGCCAGTCGCTTACCCTCCGGGGCGGCCGCCCGAACGACCGCCGGAAAGCCGCGCTGACACCCAGCGGAAAGTGCCCGAGCAATGAAGAATCCGCTGGTCAGAGCGTTTCGCCAAAAAACGGCAACAGCTCTGATTGGCCGGTCGGCCAGCCCGCACCGACAACATCCGCGCAGCTCAGCACTGCTGTCCCGGGCTGGCAACGACCGCCAAGCCGATGCGCGAGTTCCTACCGCAGTCACCTGCTGAGACCGCCGCCGTTACCTGATGCAGACAAGCCTGCTCCCGGGCGCTGAAGCGGGCTCGCCAGCGGCTGACCAGCCATTAGCCACTGAACGGCGAAACGGTCGTCGACACCAGCTCCACTGCGCCGCCGCAGGAGGCTCCACCGAGGACCAGCCATCAGCCGCCGACCGTCGCCGTCGACATCGGCCCGTCGATCAGGACCCGTTCACCGGCCGCCCAAGCATCACTCAAGCGGTGCCGCGGATCGCGATTCTCTGCCACCATGATCGGTGATGACTCCAACAGAGCCCGAATGGCAGCGCGCGGATCCGCCGCTGACCACACCGTGGACCGACCGAGTCGACCCGGCCGCGGTGCTGCCCGAGTACCCGCGTCCTCAGCTGAGCCGGCCGGAATGGCTGAGCCTCAACGGCATCTGGGAGTACGCAGGCTGGCCTGCCTCGCCCGCGGCGCCGCGACCCATCGGCTACAGCGAGCGCATCCTGGTTCCCTTCGCGCCGGAATCCGCGCTCTCCGGAATTGGCCGACGCGACGAAGTGCTGTGGTACCGGCGGTTGTTCGAGATCCCGGAAAGCTGGAGCGGGCGACGGGTGTTGCTGCATTTCGGTGCAGTCGACCAGAAAGCCGAAGTGCGGGTCAACAACCAGACGGTGGTCACCCATGAGGGCGGATACACGTCGTTCTCAGCGGACATCACGGACGCGCTCCGTGCATCAGGACCGCAGGAAATTACCGTTCGCGCAGAGGACTGTACGGACATCGAGCCGTACCCGATCGGCAAGCAGCGCAACGAACCTGGCGGTATCTGCTACACGCCGACGTCGGGAATCTGGCAGACCGTGTGGGTCGAGCCGGTGCCGAACGAGCGCATTTCCGCCCTCGAAGTCACCTCGGACCTGTCGGGTGTCTCGGTGTTCCCGCAGGTCACCGGCGGTATACAAGTGGAGTTGATCGTTTCGCCGCAAAACGGCGACGAGGCGGCGCGCGTTCGAGGCACCGCCGGCGCACGGCTGCGAGCCAACCTTCCAGAACCTCATCCGTGGTCTCCAGACGATCCGTTTCTCTACGACATCACCGTCCGTCTTCTGGACGCGCACGGTGATGCCCTGGACGAGGTCTCCAGTTATTGCGGCCTGCGAACGGTAGAAATCCTCCCGGATGTCGACGGACGGCCACGGATCGCGTTGAACGGCCGGATCACCTTTCTGCACGGGCCACTCGACCAGGGCTACTGGCCGGACGGCGGTTACACGGCTCCGACAGACGAGGCGCTCAGGTTCGATCTCGAGAAGACGAAGGAACTCGGGTTCAACCTGGTCCGCAAGCACGTCAAGGTCGAGCCCGCGCGCTGGTACTACTGGGCGGACCGGCTGGGTTTGGCTGTCTGGCAGGACATGCCGTCGCTGGTCGTCTCGTTCGCGGGCCCGCCCGGGCACGCGCCGGATCCGTTGCCCGAAGGACAACGGCGATTCGAGGCCGAGCTGCGGGAAATGGTCGCGCAGCTGAGCAATGTCACGTCGATCGTCGCCTGGGTGCCGTTCAACGAAGGCTGGGGCGAATTCGATACGGCCCGGATGGCGGCGCTCGTGAAGGACCTCGACCCGACCCGGCTGGTGATCGCTAACAGCGGCGTGAACTGTTGCTTCTCCCGCCCGGACACCGGGGCCGGCGACATCTACGACGACCACACGTATGTCGGGCCGGGGGAGCCGCACGAGGGGGACCATCGCGCATTAGCGGACGGCGAATACGGCGGCCTGGGCCTGGTCCTCGAAGACCACATTTGGCCAGGTCCGCCCAATGCCTACGAAATGACGACTGATTCGGCACACCTCACTCGCCGGTACGCGGAGGTGAGCGAACGCCTCGAAGGGTTGGTTTCCGAGCGGGGATTGTCCGGCGCGATCTACACTCAGACCACTGATGTAGAGAACGAAGTGAACGGCCTCCTCACCTACGACCGCCGAGTGCAGAAGCTCGACTTCGCCGACGCCGCGAACCACAACCGAGCGGTGATCGCGCGTGGCTCGTACCCAGAGGTGAAGACCGCTGCCGAGTTGGCTGACGAGGCTCCGGACAGCCGTTGACCTGCGGTTCGCCACTAAGCGGCAACACAAGATAGGCAGCCCCGCACAGGGGCTGCGGCCTGGGGGGCAAACCAGGCCGCCTTGCGATTCGCCGCTCACTGGCGACGAGCTGGCCGACGGCATATCGACGGTGGCGTGATGCCACCCCGACCGGAGGCGCTGCTTCGCGCCCTCGCCGGTCAGCGGCTACGGCGCTGCGGCGACCCGGCGGTGCCGAGTTTGCCTGTGACCGGCGACGGACGCGGCTGGGTGGTGCCGAGGCCGACGTTGCTGCGCGTGGCGACGTCTGTCCATGGTGACTTGAGTCTTCGGTCGGCAGTTGCCGCCGAGAGGCGACAACGCCGCGGGCGAGCCGACGTGAGGGAACACCAGACCTTTCGCCACTGAACGGCAACGGCGCGAACCCACGGCCAGCGGTATCTCCTCCGCAGAACCCGGCTGGCTCCGCGCCGGTAGTCAGTTGCCGAAAAACGGCGAATGCTCTCCGGCCAGGGTAAACGCAGGCCGGAGAGCACGACCGAAGCTCAAGCAGGCAGTGCCGCTTCGATCGCCGCGACGATCGTTTCGTCTTCAGGCTCCGTGCGCGGGCGGAAGCGGCCGAGCACTTTGCCGTCCGGGCTGATCAGGAACTTCTCGAAGTTCCACTGCACGTCGCCGGCTTCACCATCCGCGTCGGGCGTTTCCGTGATGCTCGCGTAGAGCGGGTGTCGGTCTTCGCCGTTGACGTCGATCTTCTCGAACAGCGGGAACGAAACTCCGTACGTGGTGGAGCAGAACGTCTGGATTTCCTCCGCGGTGCCTGGCTCTTGGCCGGCGAACTGGTTGCACGGGAACCCGACAACCGAGAAGCCCTTGTCGCTGTAGCGTTCCTGCAGTCGCTCCAAACCGGTGTACTGCGGCGTCAACCCGCACTTCGACGCCACGTTCACTACAAGCAGCGTCTTGCCGGCCAGCGGGCCGCCGAGAGTGGCGTCGTCGCCGGACAGCGTCTTGAGCGGCAGGTCGCGGATTCCCATGGAATTCCCTTCGATCGTCACGCGGAAGGACGGCGCAGGGCGCGCGCGTCCAGATGTCCGAACGGGCCGTCGGCCCGGCGGTATTCCTCGGCCAGGGCAAGCGCGCGAGCTCGATCCCCGCTGCGGATCAACCTTGCCAGGGCATCGAATCGTTCGGTGTGCACGCGGGCGCGTCGGCGGGCGTAGTCGGCGGCGGAGTCTTTGGTGACCATGAATGCCCAGTCGCTGGACAGCGCCATCATCGCCTCGGCGACGGCCTGGTCGGCAACGGTGTCGCGAGTGGTCCCATCCTGCTTGTCGACCAAGTCGAGGAGCCGGGTCTGCAGCGCGGTGTTGTCCTGCACCATGTCCGCGACCTGTTCGCCGTCCCAGACTCGCCAGTCCTTGCCAGAGCCCCACGAGGACGCGGGCAGTTGGACCGGCTCGCCCAGGTGGCCAGCCTCGAGCGCGCCGCGCAGCGTGGTCACGCGGACGCCTGCTTCGGGCAGCGCGCGCAAGATTCCTTCGAGCCACGCGGGACCCTCGTGCCACCAGTGCCCGAAGAGCTCCGTGTCGTAGGCAGCAACCACTAGCGATTCTCGGCCGTGTTGCTCACGGAGGGATCGCAGCCGTGCGACGACTGTTTCGACGAAATCCTTGACGTGAGAACCCAGAACGTCCGCGGCGAGCGCAGGGTCATACGGGGATTTATCTTGTGGCTCAACGGTTTTTCCGGTGACGCGCGACGCTTTCAGTCCGACTTCGTGCGCCCAGGTGTGGAAATCCCGGTACGCCGCATGGCCTGGATAGCCTGCTTTCGGCGACCAAACCCGGTACGTGACTTCGAGGTCGCGGCCGAAGCAGACGACGTCGGAGTCTCCGACGGGATGCGCGGCCGAGGTGTCACCATGGAGTGAAGGGCCGTCGACAAGGAAGCGTCGCACACCGGCGTCGTGATAATCTTGTTCCATTCCCGGTGCATAACCACATTCAGGTGCCCAAATACCCTCTTGTGCGCGGCCAATGCGCAGCGCGGTGTCCTCTAGCCCCGCCTGGAGGGCGAACCGTCGCACCCGCTGGTCCAGCAGCGGCTGGAACGGATGCGCCAGCGGTCCGCCGAGCAGCTCGATCGTGTCGCTGTCCACAAGCGACCGCAGGATCGGCGAAAAACCGTGCCGCCAGCGCGTTTCCAGCTCCTCGGTGGCGTGCATCGCGGCCTGGTGCTCGGCGGCAGCGAGGTTGCGCAGCAACGGATCGCCGTGCCAGAGCGTCGATGCGTGCTGCGTGCGCAGCTGCCAATGGCCGACCCAGTCGTGGCAGGCGCGGATGGCGTACGGATCGTCAAGCTGGGCGGCGAGCACTGGCGTCATGCCGAGCGTCAAGACGTCGCGTCGCCCCTCAGCGGCGAAACGGCGCAGCAGGTCGACGACCGGCAGGTACGAATGCGTCCACGCCTGGTACAGCCATTCCTCGCCGACCGGCCAGCTGCCATGGTGCGGCAGCCACGGCAGGTGGCTGTGCAGGACGAGGCAGAACGTGCCTTCGTGCTCGGACTTCCGGGCGCTCACGGGCGCACCGCCACGGCCACCAGGTCGAGGCTCGCGTCGAGGTCGTCGTCGTGCACGGAGAAGTCGTCGGCCCGGATCGCCGCGACGTCCGCGAGGAGGTCCGCGGGCCAGGTGGCCTGTCCGGGAAGGGAGCCCATTACGACGTCCAGCTGGGCGTCGATGATGGAGCCGCCGTAGCGGGTTTCGGTGGTACGCAGGTTTTCCGCGTGGTGCAGCCCGTTCAGCGCCGCGACGGTGAATCCGGCCGCGCGCAGCAGTCCGTCCAATTCGGACGGTGCCAGTTCGCGCGTGTGGAACGGGTTGAGCGGGGTGTCGCTGTCCGGAGTGAAAGTGAGCCGGTTCGGGGTCGTGACCAGCAGTTTCCCGCCCGGGCGCAGGACGCGGAAGCATTCGGCGAGAAAACCGCCCTGGTCCCACAGGTGCTCGATCACCTGGAAGTTCGCCACCACGTCGACGGCGCCGTCCCGCAGCGGGAGGTATGCCAGGTTCGCCCGCGCGACGGCGACATCCGGATACCGGCTTGCGACGTGCTCGGTGGTCGGCACGTCGTAATCCAGCGCGAGCACTCGGCGGGCGTGCTGGGCGATAAGCCCGGCCCCGTAGCCCTCGCCGCAGCCGGCTTCGAGCACTGTCGCGTCGGCGCAGTGGGGGAGGAGGGCGAGGTATGCGGCTTCATGGCGGCGGAACCAGTAATTCTCCTCGGGGATGCCGGGGACGGTTCGTTCGCCGGTGAGGTGCAGTGCCTCGGCCCGGGTGGCTGCGTTGGTCACCTGCGCGACCCTAGCGCCTGTCACGTTTCGCGCAGCCGTCTCGTTCCAGCCGTATGCAACGGACGATCACGCGCATCCTCCTGATCCTGCTCGGTCTCTACACCCTGGTGCAGGGGCTCTGGCCGCTGCTCGACCCGATGGGGTTTTACCAGGACTTCCCCGGTTTCCGGCACGGCTGGGTCTCCATGGACGGGCCGTACAACGAGCACTTCATCATCGATTTCGGCGGCCTCAGCCTGGCGCTCGGCGCGATGCTGGTCGGCGCTGCCGTGATGGGCACCACAACGGTCGCGCGGCTGGTGGCGGTCGCGGCCCTGCTGTTCGCCGTACCGCACCTCATCTACCACGCCGGCCACGTCGGGCACTTTCCGCAACTCGACCAGGTGCTCATCATCGGCGGGCTCGCGGTGACGGTCCTGCTGCCGCTCGTGGTGCTTGTGGTCCCGGGGCGGCGAATCGAGGTCAGTTCGACGGCGACACCGTGATGCTGAGCGCACCCGGGCCGACGTGAGCGCCTATCACGGTGCTCGCGTCGCCCACCACGATCTCGCCCGCGCCGGGCACGCGCTCCCGCAACTTCCGGACGACCTCGCTCTCGTCGGAGCCGAAGCGAGTCACCGCCAGGTCCACGGGTTGGTCGCCGGCGGCCTTCGCTGCCAGGTCGACGAGCCGGTTCATCGCTCGTTTAGTGCCGGGAACACGGGCGAGGGGGCTCACCTCCCCGTTGCGGACGGTGAGCAGAGGCTTGATCGCGAACGCACTTCCGAGCATCGACTGGGCAGCTCCGATCCGTCCCGATCGCCGCAAGTACTCAAGGGTGTCCACGTAGATCAGTTCAGTCGAGTTGCGCACTCGTCGTTCCGCGGCGTCCAGGACTCGCTCGAGCTGTCCGCCGGCTCCGGCGACGCGGGCGGCGGACACCGCTGCGTAGCCGAGACTCATGCTGGCCGTCCCGCTGTCGAGGATGTGCACCGGAATCCGCACCTGCTGTGCGGCTTCGCGGGCGGCTTCGACGGTCTGCGAAAGCCGTCCGGAGATGTGCAGGCTCACGATGGCGGACGCGCCGGCTGAGGCCGCGTCCTGGTAGGTCCAGAAAAACGCACCGGGATCGGGCGGCGAAGTCGTGACGGCCGCGCCGGTCTTCATGGTCTGGATGAGCTCGCTCCGGTCGAAGCGGTGCTCGTCGTCCGTCTGGTCTCCGACGTGCAGCTGGACCTGGACGACACTGATTCGCCACTGAGCGGCGAGCTGCTCGGGCAGGCACGAGGTCGAGTCGGTGACTACGGCGATGTGCGCGGACATGGTGCCGGAGCGTAACCCCTAACGGCCTACTGCGAGTAAGTGACCGTTGCTCCGATCGGGCGAGCGGCGCGCTGGACGGGCTAACCGGTCAACTACCGGGACGATGGTCCCAATAGATTGCTCATCCAGGTGAATGCCGTCACCTCGAGGGGTCCGGCCGCGGAATTGCCCCTAATCTACCGCTCAGTAGAGCACTGTCCCGCGGCCGAGAGCCGGCCCCAACCGGGAGGTCGAAGAAGACCCATGACGAACATCGTTGTCCTGGTCAAGCAGGTACCGGACACCTACTCGGAGCGGAAGCTCTCCGGTTCCGACAACACCCTTGACCGCGAATCCGCCGACGCCGTGCTCGACGAGATCAACGAGAAGGCCGTCGAAGAGGCCCTCAAGATCAAGGAAGCCGGCGAGGGCGAGGTCACCGTGATCTCGGTCGGCCCGGACCGCGCCACCGACGCGATCCGCAAGGCGCTCTCCATGGGCGCCGACAAAGCCATCCACGTGTCCGACGAGGCACTGCACGGCTCCGACGCCATCGCTACCGCGAAGGTCATCGCCGCCGCCGTCGGCAAGGTCGAGGGCTTCGACCTGATCCTGGCCGGCAACGAGGCGTCCGACGGCCGCGGTGCCGCCGTGCCCGCGATCCTCGCCGAGCTGCTCGGCGTGCCGCAGCTGACCTACGTGCGCCAGCTGACCGTCGAGGGCTCCTCCGTGAAGGCCGACCGCGAGACGGAAGACGGCATCACCCACCTCGAGGCGAACCTGCCGGCGCTGGTGAGCGTGAGCGAGAAGATCAACGAGCCGCGCTACCCGTCGTTCAAGGGCATCATGGCCGCGAAGAAGAAGCCGGTCGAGACGCTGACCATCGCCGACCTCGGCATCGACGCGGGCGAGGTCGGTCTCGCCAACGCGTGGTCGACGGTCGTCGAGGCCTCGCCGAAGCCGCCGCGCACCGCGGGCGAGAAGGTCGAGGACGAGGGCGACGGCGGCTCGAAGGTCGCTGAGTACCTGGTCGCGCAGAAGCTCATCTGAGACACGGTTTCGAGGAGGATTCCGGAAAATGGCTGAAGTACTCGTCCTCGTCGACCACGTCGACGGTGATGTCAAGAAGGTCACGCTCGAGCTGCTGACCGCTGCGCGCGCCCTCGGCGAGCCCTCCGCCGTCGTGGTGGGCCCGACCGGCACCGCGGCGAAGGCCAAGGAAGCGCTCGCCGGCCACGGCGCGGCGAAGGTGTACGTCGCCGAGGGCGACGACGCTGCCGGCTACCTGGTGACCCCGAAGGTCGACGTGCTCGCGAAGCTCGCCGAGCAGGTCTCCCCGGCCGCGGTGCTCGTCGCCGCCAGTGCCGAGGGCAAGGAGGTGGCCGCGCGAGTCGCGCTGCGGCTGGGCTCCGGTCTGCTCTACGACGCGGTCGGCGTCAATGCCGACGGCTCCGTGGACCAGTCCATCTTCGGTGGCGCGTTCTCCGTGAAGGCCAAGGCCGCCAAGGGCGCGCCGGTCGTGTCGGTGCGTCCGGGCGCGGTCGAGGCGGAGGCCGCCGATGGCGCGGCTGCCGAGGAGACCGTCGAGATTCCGGCGCAGGACCCGGCGAAGGCCGCCAAGATCACCGGCATCGAGCCGGTCGTGGGCGGCGACCGGCCGGAGCTGACCGAGGCGTCGATCGTCGTGTCCGGTGGCCGCGGCGTCGGCTCGGCGGAGAAGTTCGACGTCGTCGAGAAGCTGGCCGACTCGCTCGGCGCGGCTGTCGGCGCGTCCCGTGCCGCTGTCGACTCCGGCTACTACCCGGCGCAGTTCCAGGTCGGCCAGACCGGCAAGACGGTGTCGCCGCAGCTGTACATCGCGCTCGGCATCTCCGGCGCGATCCAGCACCGCGCCGGCATGCAGACGTCGAAGACGATCATCGCCGTCAACAAGGACGCCGAGGCTCCGATCTTCGAGATCGCCGACTTCGGTGTGGTGGGCGACCTGTTCAACGTCGCGCCGCAGCTGACCGAGGCTGTCGACAAGCGCAAGGGCTGACGTTTTTTCGCCCGGAAGGCCGTCGCGTGCTCGCCACGCGGCGGCCTTCCGCGTTCTCCGGAACCTTCTCGTCTGTCTGAGAGGAACCTGAGAACCCGCAATTAACTCAACGTGCACTGACCGGTCATCGATTGGCACTCTCCGAGGCCGCTTACCGGCAGGTACACCTTGACCATGACGTCGTCACAGCTCCTCGTCAGTACTGATCAGGCGGGTGCCGACCTTCCCGCAGGCGCGCCGCGGTATTCGCTTCTGGTCGCCAACGGGAACGATGAAGTGCTCGCCGCGCAGAAACTGCGATACCGGGTTTTCGCCGAGGAGATGGGGGCGGAACTGCATTCCCCGGAGCCCGGCCGGGATGTCGACTACTTCGACGAATTCTGCGACCACCTCGTGGTCCGCGACGACAACACCGGCGAGATCGTCGGCTGCTACCGCATGCTTCCGCCGGAACGCGCCGCGCAGGCCGGAAAGCTCTACTCCGACAGCGAATTCGACCTGACGACGCTCGCCGCGCTGCGACCGTCCTTGGTCGAGACCGGACGGTCTTGCGTCCACCCCGACCACCGCAGCGGTGCCGTCGTGAGCCTGGTGTGGGCCGGGATCGCGCGCTACATGCTCCTCTCAGGACACCGTTACCTCGCCGGCTGCGCTTCGGTCCAGCTGAACGACGGCGGCAGCTACGCGGCGGGTGTCTGGGATGTCTTGCGCACCAAGCACCACGCGGACGACTCGTTGCGCGTCTCACCGTTGACCCCGTGGGATCCAGGCGCGATCGCGCGTCCCGACCGAGCCACGCTTCCGCCGCTGATCAAGGGCTACGTGCGGCTCGGTGCCAAAGTGTGTGGTCCCCCTGCCCTCGACGCCGACTTCGGGGTCGCGGACTTCTTTGTCCTTCTTGATCTGCAGCAGGTCGACGAGCGGTACCTGAAGTTCTTCCTCGGAGCGCAAGGATGAGTCACGCTTGGATGCCGACGTCGCCCTGCGGTGACGGTTGCCTCACCGAAGGCGCACCGACGGTCGCCTTGCCGCGGCGAATTTTGCGTTTCACTGCAGCGATTTCCGTGGTCTTGGCGGCGCTGCTGGTCGCACCGGTGTTGCTGGCGATTCGCGGCCGGAGCCGGGAACGCTTGCTGCGCCGGATTTTCCGGGCGGTGCTGAGGGCATTCGGCGTGCGGATGTCCGTCGTGGGCGGTGCGGACTTCCTTGCCGCTCCGGCCGGCCGTGGCGCGCTCGTGGTGAACAACCACATCTCGTGGCTGGACATCATCGCCGTCAACGCTCTACGCCCGATGCGTGCGCTAGCGAAGATCGAAATCGGCTCTTGGCCGATCCTGGGCACGCTGGTGCGTCGCGGCGGCAGCATTTTCCTGGACCGCAACCGTTTGCGCACCTTGCCGGGCACGATGTCCGAACTGGCCGACAGCCTCCGCGCCGGCGCGCTCGTCAACGTCACCCCCGAGGGCACCACCTGGTGCGGCTTGGCCTCCGGCCGCTTCACGACGGCCACCTTCCAAGCCGCGATCGACGGCGGCGTCCCGGTCCGGCCGATCGCGCTTCGCTACCGACTCGCCGACGGACGCGAAACCAGCCAGCCGGCGTTCATCGGGCCGGAGTCCCTCATCGCCTCCCTGCGCCGGGTCGCCGCGCTGCGCGGTCTGGTCCTGGAAGTACACGTGTGCCCGGAGATCGCCCCCGGCCGCGCCGAAGACCGCCGTTCGCTGGCGGCCCTTGCCGAGGCCGCTGTCCACTCGGCCCTCGGCACAGTCCGCATCCCGCCGCAGCGCCGCCGGGTTCTGGTGGGCCGTCGCACACCCTCCCAGCCGGTCGCGCACTGACGAACTACCTGGTCACGGACTCTCGGAGGGGTGTCGCCGTTTTTTGGCGACACCCCTCCGCAGTCTTCCGACTCGTGCCGGTTGGTCTTTCGACCGACTGCGGTCAGCCCATTCGCCGCCCAACGGCAACAGCCACCCAACTCGCCTCGCCGCAGATTGGCTACAGCTTCCCGTCCCGCCACCTATACCCGCGCCCGCCATCCGTCGCCGCGGGATGGCGACGAATCGCTCGCGTCGATGCACCTGGTTGCCGCGCCCCGCATTTGTCGCCGCTGAGTGGCGACAGTCGCTCGGGTCCGTTCCCAGTGCTCAGCCTTTCGCCATTGAGCGGCAACGTCCACTAGACGCGGTCGCCGCAAACTGGCGACATCGATCCGTCAGGTCCCCCGAGCCACACCGTCTTCGAGCCTAGCCGACGATCGTGGTCAGGAAACGGCAATAGTGAGCTTCCCGCCAGGGTGGCCGTTCTGACTCTCCTCCTGTGCAGCTGCCGCTTCCTCTAAAGGAAAGGTCTTCCCCTGCGCGATCCGCAGTCCATTGTGTACATATCCGAGGATCTCGTTAAGCACCTCTTGTGTCGTCCCATCCCGGCTGCCGGACGAGAAAGACAGCCCGAGCTGGAACGCCGCGCCGTCGGCAATGGTCACGATGCGGTCCTTCGACCCTCGCAACTCGACCGATTCCGGCAAAACGCCATGTCCGGAGGCATCGAACACCGCGTCGACCGGACGGTCCGCCACTTCACGGACCCGCTCCAGCCACCCGTCGCCATAACGCACCGGAATCGCGCCCAGCGCTTTCACCTCATCGAGATTGTGCTGTCCAGCCGTTCCGATCACCGTCGCGCCCAACGCGACTGCGATCTGTGTCGCGAACCGACCGACAGCGCCACTCGCTCCGTGGACAACCAATAGCTCGCCAGCCTTGACGTCGAGCAGACGCAACACGCGGAGCGCGGTTTCGCCAGCAACCGGCAACGCCGCCGCGTCATCCCAGGAGAGGTCGGCTGGCTTGCGAACGACCGCTCCGCCGATCGCGAACTCCGCGTACCCGCCAGTCGCCGACCAGCCGAACACCTCGTCTCCGACGGCGAATTCAGCGCCGTCGCCCACCGCGTCGACCACACCCGCGATCTCCAGCCCCGGGATCTGCGGACCCTCGAGCGCCGCGCCGCCGGCCATCGCCCCGGAACGAATTTTCCAGTCGATCGGGTTGATCCCCGCGCGGCGGACAGCGACCCGGACCTGCCCCGGACCGGGCTCTGGCGTCGGAACATCCTTCAGTTGCAGCACTTCGGGTCCGCCGTACTCGGCGAATGTGATGGCTCGCATCTCGGTTCGCACTCTCCTTTGGTCGCCGTACGTCCTACTTAAAGCCAACCAGCATCCGGCGCATTCCGAGCCGCACGCTCGATTCGCCAGTAAACGGCAACACCCTCGCCCTGTCGCACTCGATCACCCTCGCCTGACCCGACGTCGTGGCGCATACAGCGCCCGATGGTGCCGCACGAGAACCCCGATTCATCGGTCTAGGCGACCACTCCAACGCCAGCAGTTACCCGGCGTCAGCGACATCCTGCGCCAACTGCCCCCGGCTACCCGGACGCTGCACCCCGCAGAGAGCCCGCAGGTCCGGCTTCTCCAGCTTTGAGCCGCCGAACCTCGCCCTGGCATGGCGAATTCCAACCTGATGCGATGTGCCCCACTGCCCACCCCGAAAGGCCGGCGGACGGCTTGACCTCCAGAGCGCTGGAGGTTGCAAGCTCGCGATCATGAGTCAGACCGTCGAAGCACAGCCTCGAAAAAGCGTCCTCTGGAGTCGCGAACACCGTCTTGTCACCGTCGGTCTGTTGCTCGTGGTCACACTGGTGGCCTTCGAAAACATGGGTGTCGCCACTGCGATGCCGACGCTGGTCGCCGAACTGCACGGGTTCGCCCTCTATTCCTGGCCGTTCACCACATTCCTCGTGGCCAGCGTCGTCGCCACCGTCTTGTCCGGACGACTGGGCGACCGCAGAGGACCAGCGCCAGCTCTGCTGGTGGGGCCGCTGCTGTTCGCCGCAGGACTGGCTGTCGCAGGTATCGCCACCACAATGCCGGTGCTTCTAGTCGGCCGTGCGCTGCAGGGTTTCGGTTCGGGGTTTCTGCTGGTGTCCGTCTCGCTGTTGATCGCCCTGACGTTCACCGACCGCGAAGGCCCCATCATCTATGCGGCCAACGCTGCTGCTTGGGTTCTCCCTGCGGTCATCGGCCCGTCCGTCGCCGGCGTGGTGACCGTGACCGTCGGCTGGCGATGGGTCTTTCTCGGGCTGCTCCCGCTGGTCGGGATCGGTGTCGTCCTCCTTTACAAGATCACTCGCGGTTTGCCCGCCCATGTGCCGCTGCCATCCGGACGCCGCGCAGGCGTCCTCGCCGCTGTTGTAGCGGCGCTCGGAGTCGCCGCCCTGAGCTGGGCCGCACAACACCCATCGCCTGCCGCGCTTGCCTACGGGGCTGTGGGTCTTGTCGCGCTCGCCGTCGCATTGCGCAAGCTTCTGCCCGTCGGAACCATGTCCTCTCGTCCCGGATTGCCCACGGTGGTCGCCTCTCGCGCCCTGCTCGCCGGCGCATATGCGGGCATGGAGGCGTATCTCCCGCTGACTATGACCGCGGTCCACGGCTATAGCCCCGCTCTCGCCGGCTTGCCGCTGACCATCACCGCGCTTGGCTGGTCCGCTGCGTCGGCTCTCCAAGGCCGGTTCCTCGACTGGTCGCGGGAGGCATCGCTGCGCACCGGCTTCGTTCTCGTAGCGGTGGGTCTGGTCGGCTTCGGTTTTGTCGCCCAACCGTGGTTCCCCGCCTGGGTGGCCTTCGCCGTCTGCGCAGTCGGCGGCGCCGGGATGGGAATCGCGATGCCCGCCGTCTCGGTTCTCCTGCTGCGCTACTCGCCAGAGGGGGAGCGGGGGTTCAACACGTCCGCAATGCAGCTCGCCGACTGGGTCGGATCAGCGCTGCTCATCGGCCTCGGCGGGGTGCTTCTGGCCGCTGTCGCCTCCGCCTCTCAGCCTTCTGCCGCGATGGGACTGCTCAGTGTCGCCCTGGTCCTGCTCGCGCTGCTCGGCGTCCGACTCACGAGCAGGTGGCCGAAACAGGTGTGACGTGCCACTCCGCGACCTGGGGCGAGCTTCGTCACAGGCCGCATCGGTCTACCCTGATAGAGCGATGACCTATCTCGACCACGCGGCAACCACTCCGATGCTGCCCGAAGCCATTGCGGCGATGACTGAGGCTTTGTCCACCGTGGGCAACGCCTCTGCGCTGCATTCGTCGGGACGGCGAGCTCGGCGGGCCGTCGAGGAAGCACGCGAAGTGATCGCAGCGGCCTTGGGCGCGCGGCCGTCGGAAGTCATCTTCACCGGCGGCGGTACTGAGAGTGACAACCTCGCGGTCAAGGGCATCTTTTGGGCCCGGAACGGCGAGGATTCGGGTCGGCGTCGCATCCTGTGCAGCACGGTCGAACATCACGCGGTCCTCGATACGGTCGAGTGGCTGGAGCAGCACTCCGGTGCCGAGATCACTTGGCTTGAGGTGGACGACCAAGGCCGGGTGTCGCCGGAAACGCTCCGCGCCGCGATTGATTCGGACCCGGAGACGGTTGCCCTCGCAACGGTGATGTGGGCGAACAACGAGGTCGGCACTGTCAATCCGGTCGCTGCTCTCGCCGAGGTCTGCAACGAATACGCGATCCCGCTGCACACCGACGCCGTTCAGGCAGTCGGTGCGGTTCCCGTCGACTTCACCGCATCCGGCGCAGCCGCACTCACGCTGACCGGCCACAAGCTTGGCGGCCCGTACGGTGTCGGCGCGCTTCTCCTCGATCGAGACACCTCGTGCGTCCCCGTCCTTCACGGTGGTGGCCAGGAACGCAGCGTTCGCTCGGGCACTCTCGACGTCCCAGCGATCGCCGGCTTCGCCGCTGCGGTCCAAGCGTCGATCGCTGGCCGCGCGGAGTACGCCGCCCGGGTCGAGAAGCTGCGAGACGAACTCGTCGCCGCGGTTCAGCGCGAAGTCCCGGACGCGATCCTTAATGGCCGCGACGGTGAGCGTTTGCCGAGCCACGCTCACTTCACTTTCCCCGGCTGCGCGGGCGACAGCCTGCTGATGCTTTTGGACGCCAAGGGCATCGAGTGCTCCACCGGTTCGGCGTGCACCGCGGGTGTCGCGCAGCCAAGTCATGTCCTCCTGGCAATGGGGGCAGACGCCGCCGCAGCCCGCGGCTCACTCCGATTCTCGCTTGGTCACACGTCGACACTGGACGACGTACATACCCTGGCCCGAGAGATCAGTGGCGTCGTCACTCGTGCCCGACAGGCCGGTCTCGCCGGCATGCGCAAGCAGACGCAGAAGCAAGAGGTGTAAAGCAATGCGGGTATTGGCCGCAATGAGCGGAGGAGTCGACTCGGCCGTCGCCGCTGCGCGTGCAGTCGACGCCGGCCACGACGTCGTCGGAGTGCACCTGGCGCTTTCGGCTCAACCTGGCACGCTGCGGACGGGTTCCCGCGGCTGCTGCACAATCGAGGACTCACACGACGCCCGCCGGGCCGCCGACATCCTCGGTATCCCTTTCTATATCTGGGATTTCGCGGAGCGCTTCACCGAAGAGGTCGTCGAGACGTTCGTCGGCGAGTACGCCGCCGGCCGCACGCCGAACCCTTGCGTGACTTGCAACGAGAAAATCAAGTTCGAGGCGCTGCTTGAGAAGGCGCTCGCTCTTGGGTTCGACGCTGTTGCGACCGGCCACTACGCGCGCCTGGCGACCGTCGACGGCGAGTTGGAACTTCGCCGGAGCGCGGACGAAGGCAAGGACCAGTCGTACGTGCTGGCTTCCCTGCAGCCAGAGCAGCTTCGCCATGCGATGTTTCCGCTGGGCGACTCCTGGAAGTCGGACGTGCGCGCTGAGGCGGAGCAGCGTGGGCTTTCCGTGGCACGGAAGCCGGACAGCCACGACATTTGCTTCATCCCGGACGGCGACACCAAGAAGTTCTTGGAGAAGCGGCTCGGCGAGCGTCCTGGCGAACTCGTCGATGCGGAGACGGGCGCGGTGCTCGGACGCCACACCGGCGTGCACGGATTCACCGTGGGCCAGCGGAAAGGCCTCGGCATCGACGCGCCGGCCGCTGACGGGCGACCTCGTTATGTCCTTTCGCTCGAACCTGTTTCGGGCACGGTCAAGGTCGGTTCGTCCGCAGACCTCGGTGTCAAGGCCATTGACGCGGACCGGGCGATCTGGCCGAGCGGGCGAGCCTTGGACGGACCGACTGAATGCACCGTCCAGGTTCGCGCGCACGGAGGCATCGCCGATGCGGTCGCCGAGGTGGATGAAGACGGGCAAGTCTCCATCCAGCTGCGCGAGCCGTTGCGCGGTGTGGCACCGGGCCAGGTCGTTGTCCTTTATCGGCAAGACGACCAGGCTGGCGACCTCGTGCTCGGGAGCGCCAAGATCTCTGGCACTCGCTGACCTCCTTATGCGCCTAGGCGTTCCTCGTCAGGTTGTTCTGGTGTGGGCTGGGGATCGTGCAGTGGCGGAGGGGCGCTTTCAGCTTTCTCGCCGGTCGGTGTCGTGACGATGAGCTTCCCGTCCTGCAGGACCTCGTAGCTCCAGTCTGCTCGATTCTTGAGACGGCGGTGGCGTAGGCAGTAGCTCAACGTCGAGTCTGCGTCCGGGAAGTCGGGCCCGGTTGGTTCCGTCAGGCAGTTCTGTGCGGGCCGCGGGCAGCCAGGCTGTCGGCACTCACGGTCGCGGACCCGCACGAACTCCTCCACGTCGATGCTCGGCCGATACCGGAACTTGCCGACCTCGATCACTTGTCCGGTCAGCGGGTCAGTGATGACCCGGCGGACGATTGTGTCGGGACCAGTGGCGATGTGGCGCGCGAGCTCGGCCGGGATGTGACCGTGACTGGCCAGCTCGGCGGGATTGTCGTTGAGCCCCAAGTAGGTCTGCAGATCGACATAGAGATACACCTCGGTCTGCTCTGGAACGCCGCCTTTGCCGCTGAGCAAGAGATCGATCGCGACGTCAGCGCGTAGTTGGTCGAGGGTTCGCTTCTCATCGCCAGTCTTGAGCGATCGAGCGATCTTGTCGACGCGAAGGTAGGCCGCCGTAGCTTTGTCGGTCGAGGCGTTGTCGACTGAGATCCGCGAGATTCCTTCGCTCTGGTGCTGCAGGATGACGCGGCGCTCGGCCTTCCGCTGGGCCAGTCGGTCCATCGCACCGTCCGGGTCGATTTTCGTTGCGGCGTAAGCGGTTGCCTTGCGGACTTGGGTCGGGTTCTTGTCCTCTAACCGGTGTTCGAGCAGGTAGTCGACCATCCGTGCGTGGCGGTCGGACAGCTGGCTCGTGCCGTCGGTGACCTTCATTGCGCGATAGAGGTCGAACTTGCCCTCGTCCATCAGTCGGAAGGTTCGAGGCAGACGTTGGGCCAGAGCTTCAGCCGCGGCGATCATCGCACCGGCTCGGGTATCGGTGATGCGCAAGGCAAGTGCGAGTTCGCACGCCAGCTCGTGCGGGTCTGATCTTCGTCTTCGCATGCCTGCCATGCAATGCAGCTGCAACGCCTGCAAGCGGGCGATCTGGCGATTCGCGTCTTTCACGGCTGCCATCAGCTGGTCAGTCTGCAGGCGATTGAAGAGGTCGAGGTTCGCGTGCATGGTGCGAAGCAGGAAAGCGAGGTCTGCGGTTTCGGTGGTCTTGTTGGTCTGATCGGCGTGGTCCGCCGGAGTGGTCGACTTACTCATGATCGTCACGATACGCATTGATTCGAGTACCGTCAGCTAAATTGCGCGAAGGGACCCATCGTGCGATCGCTTGGCTTTTGCGTGACAACTCTGGCACGGTGAATGGCGGGTGATCGAACGCGTGGACGGCCGAAGCTGTGTGAAGGAGGTGATCAGAGACGCAGCTTGAAACCCGTGTGACTCGCGACGAAGCCCAATCGTTCGTAGAAGCGGTGCGCTGCCGTCCTCGTCGTATCCGAGGTGAGCTGGACTAGGTTGCAGCCGCGTCGCCGCGATTCGTCGATGGCCCATTGCACGAGTTCTGCGCCCAAGCCCGAACCGCGGTGGTCGCGGTGTACGCGCACAGCTTCGATTTGGCCGCGAAGAGCCCCACGACGTGCGAGGCCGGGGATGATCGTGAGCTGAAGTGTGGCTATCGGTCGATCGTTTGATGTTGCGACGACCAGAAGCTGATTTGGGTCTGCAGCAATGGTTTTGAACGCGCGCAGGTAGGGCTCAAGGTCGGCCGGCGAGTCGCGGGTTGCACCGAGTTGGTCGTCCGCAAGCATCTGGACGATTGCTTGGACGTCGTCGGAGCGAGCTTGTCTCACGGTGATGGGCGGCACGGCGGATCAGTATTCCTTTGGGCGAGCGATGGACGGTTGGCCTCTACGTGGTCTTGTAGCGGCGAATGCCGTCGACGTCTTCGGCTGCGAGCTTGTTCTGCGAGACCAGGAGATCCAGGTGTGCGCCAGTCTCGAGGACGGCGAGCATCTGATTGAAGGCGTCCATTTCGGACAGTTTGCGGCCGCGGCGAGTCCAGCCGAGGCGGTTGGCGGCTTCAAAAGCGGTGCTCGCCCCGGCTTCGATTTGAGCCGCCATGGTTTCGAGGCGTTGCCGGTGGTGTTCGAGAAGCTCGTCGATCCGGGTGTGCACGCTGTCGGTGACTGGCCCATGAGCTGGCAGCATGCGCCGGTCCGGCATGCCGCGAACCAGACGGAGGGAGTCGAGATAGTCGTTTAGAGGCAACTCAGCCGGAACCGGCTGGAAGCCGATCGACGGGGTGATGTGCGGGAGCACGTGGTCGCCGGAGAACAAAAGATTGGCTGCGCCGTCTACGAAAACCACATGCCCGTTGGTGTGTCCTGGGGTGTGGACCACGTCGAACTCGCGGTCGGGCAGCACCGCTCGCCGGCCGGGCGTCAGCCATTCGTCCGGCTCTTCCCAAAGATTCGCCTCGGTGTGGCGAGGTTCCGAACCGAACAGCTTGCTGAGCGCGGTGATGACTTCTTGTCCGCCGTTCAGGCGGAGGAGGTCGAGTTGAGCTTGCATGGGGAACTGGTTCGGGTTGGCGCTCGCGTCGAGCGATGGCTGCTCGAGCTTGCCGAGGGCGATCCGGTTGCCGAACTCGCGCCGAAGCGCGACTGCCTGGGTGTAGTGGTCCCGGTGGACGTGGGTGATGAGGAACTCTCGAACATCGCCGAGTTCGGCGTCGAGCGCCTTGAGTGCGTCGGCCAGTAACTGGCGAGATTCGGTGAGGGCCCACCCCGAGTCGACGAGCACGAGGTTCGTGCAGTCGGTGACTGCGTACACGTTGACCGCGCGCAGGGCGTCGTTCGGCAGCGGCAATGGGATCCGGTAGACGCCCGCGGCCACTTCGTAGACGCCGGGATCGGCCCAGTTCGAGTTACTGCCTTCGGGCAACGGCTCCACGGCGACCTCCGTCCAGGCGGGACCTCGGCGTCCCGGACTTTCCTTACATTGGGCCGTATTCCGGTCGCTGTCCACCTGGCGGCGCTGAGACACCGGTCACGTGGATCAGCCGGGTTGTGCGGTGAGCGCGATGTCGATGGTCAACGTTGTCGCGACGAGCATGCTCGCCAGCGGCTCGGGGACCTGCAGCGGGATCTCGACGAGGCAGGCGTTGCCGCTGATCGGTGAAAGTTCTGGTGACGGGTGTCCGACGTGGGCGACCTCGGTGCCGACCGGGTCCTCGACGGTGACTTCCCCTCGTTGCCGGCCACTGGCGACGACCCTGGCGATCGCTTTGCCCTCGGCACGGAGGGTGAAACGGACGCCGCCTGCGTTGGCCGGGATGATTTCGCCGATCGGCGTCCCGTCCGCGCGGGTGACTACGAAGCGGGCCAGCGGGTCCTTCGATGGTTTCTCGACCTTGAGGACAGTGCTCTGGTTCGCGTCGCGGACCTCGAACCTGCGGCTGACGTACTGGTCTGATTTCCACAGAAGCTGAATGACTTTGCGCAGGAAACTGGGGGTAGTGACAGCGACTCCGCCAATGTGGAGGCCCTGGCGGTCGTACACGCCGTACTCCTGGCCGGCGGCAGTCGGCTTCGCCTCGCGGCTGACGTAAAGGACCGGCTCGGTGAAGAGAGTCCGCTCAAAGGAGCGGCTTGAAGCCCGGCGGTACGGTGCTTCGGGCATGGTGCCCCGCTGCGGCTCCCGGGCGGATGCGTCACCGGGTGTTTTGCCGGGCGGTGGCGGGGCGGAGCTGGTCATGACGATCCAGACTAACGCGGTGACCGCGAATTCGGTGCAGGCAAAGGGATATGCGGCGAATGTCCGGCTATTGCCGCGCGGTCGGGTGAAGCTTGTCCCGAGGGGCGGTGCGGACTGCGGCCGCCCGTTCCGCGACAATCCGGCCTGTGAGTGAACGACCTTGGCCCGCGGGCGCGGCGACGGGAATCGGGTCCATGCCGGGGACCGATCCCGTCGAGGCCGCTGCCGTCGTGTTCGGAGAGCTTCCCGGCTTCCCGTACGTACCCGAATTGCCGGCTCGCGGCGTCGGTGCCGACATGCTCGGCCGGACCGCGGCGTTGCTCGTGGACCTCGCCGTCGAGGTCGTGCCCAGCGGTTACCGCGTCGCTGGGCGACCCGGGCACGACCATCGTCGTGGGCGTGACCTGCTCCAGTGGGACCTCGACGCCGTCCAGGCCGCCCGAGAGAACGCTGGTGCGCCGACAGTCCTCAAGACCCAGATCGCCGGGCCGTGGACGCTCGGCGCGGGGATCGAGCTCGCCCGGGGACATCGGGTGCTCACCGACCGCGGGGCGTTACGGGACTTCACCTCGTCGCTGCTCGACGGGCTTTCCCAGCACGTCGCGGAGCTGACCGCGAGGACCGGCGCGCCCGTGGTCGTGCAGCTCGACGAGCCTTCGTTGCCCGCTGTTCTCGCCGGAAAACTGGCTACCCCGTCGGGATACGGCAATGTCCCTGCGGTGCCTGAGCCCGAGGTTCGGGAGCTGCTGGCGACGACAATCGAACGGATCGGAGCGATGACTGGGCAGCCGGTCATCGTCCACTGCTGCGCTCCAAGGCCGCCGATCGCGCTCTTCCGCGCTGCGGGTGCCGGGGCCGTCGCGTTCGACGTCAGCATGCTCGCCGGGGCGTCTGCCGAGCTCCTGGACGAGATCGGCGAGGCTTGGGACAGCGGTATTTCGTTCTTCCTCGGCCTCGTACCGGCCACAGTCCCGGCGACGGCTCCGGGACTGAAGGACGTCGCGTCGCCGGCGCTCAGGCTCGTGGACCGGCTGGGCTTCAACCGTTCAATCCTGGCCGAGCGGGCTGTTCCGACGCCTGCGTGCGGTCTGGCCGGTGCCACGAACGAGTGGATGCGCCGGGCGCTCGCTCTCAGTCGCGACCTGGGCAAAGGGTTCGTGGAGCCGCCCGAGAACTGGTGATTTCGCGGACATGCGGCTGCCGTGACGCGTACCGTGGCTGGTGAAGAGAAACAACCGGGGGAAATTCCGAATCATGCGTTTGTTCCGTCGTCGCCGCTCGGAAGCCGACACCGAGGCTGCGCCGCCAGATCCCCGTTCTCCGTGGCCTGAACAGCAGGTGCCGTCCGACGCCGCTGCCGCGGCGGCTGCGTTCTGGGAAGGGTGGTACGACCTCTTGCCCGAGGTCAGTGCCGCGCTGGGCGAGGGCGAGCCGCATCGCGTCGAGCACGATCTATGCGTGCTGGTCGAGACGCTGCACCCTCGGCTGCACTTTTCGCTGGAACGCGGCCGGATGGCGATCTACGCGCTGGTCGTCAGCGGACAGGAAGACCCGGAGCTGCGTCCGTACACGGACGCGTGGAAAGCGGCTGGGCCGCCGGACGACGCGATCTGGGAGTACCACGACTCGGTGCCTCCGGTCCCGGATCCGACCGAGGTGACGGTGAACCTGGGCGAGCATCGCATTTCGCTGGCTGACGTCCGGGTGGTCGCGCAGGTCGACGAGGGCGTGGTTGACGTCGCAGTGCATCACCCCGCGTTCGCTGACCTGGACGAGGCTTCGCGCACCACGATGACGTTCCTGCCGCTCGATGCGACGCTGGGCGAGCGGCTGGCCGCCGAGCGGCTGGGCCGGGTCGAGACCGCCGAGGCCGCGCCCGAAGGCACGATCGATCTTCTGGAGTTCCGGAAGCTGGTCCGCGGGCTGGCGGAGCAACCGGACGAAAGTGTCGGTGCCTCCGACTAGGCTCACCACCTGTGAGCAGCACCGACCTTCCCCAAGACCAGGTGGCCGTGGAGGCCGCCCAGGACGTGACCGACGTGCCGGCCGACGTGCGCGAGCGGCACGGCGCGCTGGCCGAGGAGATCCGCGGCCATCAGTTCCGGTACTACGTACTGGACTCGCCGATCGTCTCCGACGGCCAGTTCGACGCGCTCCTCGGCGACCTCCAAGAGATCGAGGACGAGTACCCGGCGCTGGTCACGCCTGATTCGCCGACCCAGAACGTCGGCGGCACGTTCTCCACCGAGTTCACCGCGCACGACCACCTCGAGCGCATGCTGAGCCTGGACAACGTGTTCGACACCGACGAGTTCCTCACCTGGGTCGAGCGCGTCGAGAAGGAAATCGGGTCGACGGAGTACCTGGCGGAGCTGAAGATCGACGGCCTGGCCATCAACCTGCTCTACGAAAACGGCAAGCTCACCAGGGGTCTCACCCGCGGCGACGGGCGTACGGGCGAGGACGTCACGCTCAACATCCGCACCCTCGATCAGGTGCCGGACGAGCTCACCGGCACCGACGAGTTCCCGGTGCCGAAGCTCGTCGAGGTGCGCGGCGAAGTCTACTTCCGCGTCGAGGATTTCCTCGAGCTCAACGCGAAGATGGTCGAGGCGGGCAAGCCGCCGTACGCGAACCCGCGCAACACTGCGGCCGGGTCGCTGCGGCAGAAGGACCCGAAGATCACCAGGGAACGCCGGCTGCGGCTGATCTGTCACGGTCTCGGCAAGCGGGACGGCTTCGAGCCGGTCACGCAGTCGCATGCCTACGACGCACTGGCGGCCTGGGGGTTGCCGGTGTCGCCGCACACGCGCGTGCTGCGGACCGGCAAGGAACTCACCGATCACATCGCCTATTGGGGTGAACATCGACACGACGCCGAGCACGAGATCGACGGCGTGGTGATCAAGGTCGACCAGGTCGCGTTGCAGCGCCGCCTCGGCACCACGTCGCGCGCGCCGCGGTGGGCGATCGCTTACAAATATCCGCCGGAAGAAGCGATCACGACGCTGCTCGACATCCAGGTCGGAGTGGGGCGCACGGGACGGGTCACGCCGTTCGCCGTCACCGAGCCGGTCAAGGTCGCGGGCTCGACGGTCGCGCGGGCGACGCTGCACAACCAGGAAGAGGTCAAGCGCAAGGGTGTGCTGATCGGCGACCGGATCGTGATCCGTAAGGCCGGCGACGTGATCCCCGAGGTGCTCGGACCCGTCGTCGATGCGCGGACCGGCGACGAGCGCGAATTCGTGATGCCCACCGAATGCCCGGAATGCGGCACGGAACTCGCCTACCAAAAGGAAGGCGACAAGGACATCCGGTGCCCGAACACCCGGTTCTGTCCCGCGCAGTTGCGGGAACGGCTGTTCCACCTTGCCGGGCGCGGTGCGTTCGACATCGAGGTGCTCGGGTATGAGGCGGCGGTCGCGTTGCTTGACGCGCGGGTAGTCGCCGACGAGGGCGACGTGTTCGACCTCAACGAGGAGTCGCTCGCCGAGGTGGAGTTGTTCCGCACCAAGGCAGGCGACCTGTCGGCGAACGCGCGGAAGCTCCTGGCGAACCTCGATTCGGCGAAAGACCGTCCGCTGTGGAAGGTGATTGTCGCGCTGTCGATCCGGCATGTCGGGCCGACCGCGGCGCAGGCGCTTGCGCGCGAATTCGGCTCGCTGCAACGGATCGAGGACGCAAGCGAGGAGGAACTCGCGGACGTCGACGGCGTCGGCCCGACCATCGCGCACGCGGTGCAGGAATGGTTCGAGGTCGACTGGCACCGGGAAATCGTCGAAAAATGGCGACGGTCCGGGGTTCGGATGGAGGAGGAGCGCGACGAGTCCATCCCGCGGAATCTCGAGGGCCTGTCGATCGTGGTGACCGGTTCCCTCGAAGGGTTTTCCCGTGATGAGGCGAAAGAAGTCATCATGGCGCGCGGTGGCAAGGCCGCGGGATCTGTGTCGAAGAAGACGGCGTTCGTCGTCGTTGGCGACGCGCCGGGGTCGAAGTACGAGAAGGCTGTGCAGTTGAAGGTGCCGGTGCTGGACGAGAACGGGTTTCGCGCGTTGCTGGAGCACGGTCCGGAAGCGGCCGCGGAACTGGCGCTCGACACTGGCGCGGACGAGGAAGCTGAGGGCGGCGATGAGTGACGTGAAGATCCGCCCGGCGCGGCCGGAGGAATTCGATGCGCTCGGCGAGGTGACAGTTGAGGCTTACCGGATCGAGGGATTCTTCGACACTGATGCCGCATATGAGGCGAAACTTCGGGACGTATCGGGACGGGCGCAGCACGCCGAGTTGTTGGTCGCGGTCGATCCGGACGGTCAGGTCGTGGGGTCGGTCGCGATTGTTCAGCCGGGGAGCAAGCTGTCCGAGATTTCGCAGCCGGGGGAGCTGGAGTTCCGCATGCTGGCGGTCTCGGCGGCGGCGCGCGGGCGAGGGGTCGGAGAGGCGCTCACCCAGGCTGTGCTGGCCCGTGGCCGGGAACTTGGTGTCGACCGGGTGGTGCTGAGCAGCCTCGACGTGATGCGGAAGGCGCATCGGCTCTACGAACGGATCGGGTTCCGGCGGCTGCCGGGGCGGGACTGGCATCCGCATCCGGGGGTCAACCTGATCGCCTACGAATACGGCCTCTGAAGCCTCATTTTCGCAGGTCAGAGACTTTTGCCGGTTTTTGGCGAAAGCGTTGGGCGGGGTTCATCGCCGGGAGTCGCCGTTGAGCGGCGACGGTTTGGTGAACCTCGTCCTGCCGCTTCCGGGTGCTTGGCGTGCCTGGGCTTTGAGCGTCGGTCCGGTGTGAAGGGTCAGGGCCGTCGCTGGTGGAAGGGCGCGCCTGTTTGGCGAGCTTCGAGCAGCTATGAGCTGTAACGCGCAGATGTCTGGCTTCGACTCAAGCTGTCACGCATGAAGTGCCGACTCGTATCGAGGAAGCGTGATGATGGCGAAGTTCGCTCAAGCTGCCGTTCCGGTTGTTGGCGTTGCCGCGTTTCTCGCCGTTGCGTGCAACGCCACCCCACAATCCGGTGGCACCTCAACGACGGTCACGGCGGCGACTGTGACCGAGTCCGCGACGGCGACCGTGACTGCGCCGATTAGTGCCGCGCAGCCGGTGACGATCAAAGTCCCTGATGTGTCAGGCATGAATCATCAGGACGCACAGGACGCCATGCAGGCGGCTGGGCTGTACAACCTGCGAGAGGTCGATTCGTCCGGGAGGAAGCGGATGATGATCATCGACCGGAACTGGTGTCAGACCGGGCAGGATCCCAAGCCTGGTGCCGCGGTTTCTGCTGACACAGTCGTCACGCTCTATGCCGACAAGTGCTGATTGCCGTCGTCTGGCACGCCAAGGAACCGGATTACCGGGCAGGTTCCCCTTCTCGGAGGAGATTGCCCGCATTTGAAGACATCGGATCGGGACTAAAGCCCGCATGCGATGAACCGCTGAACCAGCCGCGCGTCGGTCTCCAGCGACGGTCTGGACAGTCGAGTGCCAGCGTTCGAAACGCCCGGTCAAACGCACTCAACTCAGTTGTTCCGAACCGTTTAGGACAGTCGACCCAACATCCGGATCACCCGTCCAGAACCACCGCGACGATCCCAGCGAAGTGCGCCAGCCGAGCGACCTCGGCCGCACGGAAATTGGGCCCTCCCGGCCGAGCGACAAGCATCGCCTTCCCCGGCTTTCCCAGCGGAGTAGCGGCCAACTCGGTGCCGAGTTCCTTCCACGTCTCCGGAACCCAGGAGTCCTCGCCGTCCAGCACCGTCGCACGCTCCAGCGGCAGCCAAGGCAAGTCCGTGAACGGGTTCTCCGGCGCCGCACTCGACGAAGCCAATCGCCGAGGCCCCGATTCCGAATGTTCGACGATCACCGCCCACCCGGCCCGAATGATCTTCGGCACACCTTCGGCGAGCAAGTCCAGCCCAGCTTTCGGCTGCGCGGCGATCTCCTCGACCAGCTCCAGTTCGCGATGCGTGTCGAGGATGCCCGCATACGGCCGCACCGCGTCGACCTCGACGCCTTCCACGCTCTCGGCCGCAGTGATCAGCGCGTCGGGGAGCCGGCCCGACGGGAGTTCGACCACCAGGTCGTCGATCGCGAGCCCGCCGCCGCGTTCCACCACGTCCACGCTCAGGATGTCGGCCCCGACCGTGCCGAGCGCGGTCGCGACCGCGCCGAGAGTGCCGGGGGAGTCCGGTAGCTGGACCCGGATCAGGAACGACACCACGCGCCCCTCTCGCCTCAGGCGTCCCAGCCCTGTCGTGGGACGCGCTTGCCGGGCGCCGATTGTGACAGACCGGGTACCCGCGGGGGCCCGCTGTCCGGCAAGCGGGACGCCCTGCCCGGCGCCCGCGGCCCGATAACCCGGTCGAACCGTCCGACGCCGTCACCATAGACTTGCAGCTTCCGAGAGCACCCGCACAGCACACCCCGGGAGTCACCCGCGTGCCCAACATTTCCCGAGACGAGGTCGCACACCTCGCCAGGCTGGCCAGGCTGGCCGTGACCGACGACGAGCTGGACGTTTTCGCCGGCCAGCTCGACCAGATCCTCGACTCGGTGGCGAAGGTCAGCGAAGTCGCCGCGGAGGACGTCCCGCCGACCTCGCACGCCGTGCCGCTGACGAACGTCTTCCGCGAGGACACCGTCCGGCCCAGCCTCGAACAGCAGGACGCGCTGGCCGCCGCGCCGGCCGCCGAGGACGGCCGGTTCCGGGTGCCGCGGATCCTGGGAGAAGAACAGTGAGCGAACTCGTCAAGCTGACCGCCGCCGAGCTGGCGGCGAAGATCCACACGCGCGAGGTGTCCGCGGTCGAGGTCGCGCAGGCGCACCTGGACCGCATCGCCGCGGTGGACGAACACGTGCACGCGTTCCTGCACGTCGACACCGAAGGCGCGCTCGGCGCGGCCAAGGCGGTCGACGAGCAGCTGGCCGCGGGAGAGCAGCCGGCGTCGCCGCTGGCGGGCGTCCCGCTGGCGCTGAAGGACGTGCTGACCACGAAGGGCGTGCCGACGACCTGCGGGTCCCGCACGCTCGAAGGCTGGCTGCCGCCGTACGACGCAACTGTCACGCGCAAGCTGCGCGAAGCCGGTGTCGTGATCCTCGGCAAGACGAACATGGACGAGTTCGCGATGGGCTCCTCCACGGAAAACTCGGCGTACGGCCCGACGCACAACCCGTGGGACCACGCGCGCATCCCGGGCGGTTCGGGCGGTGGCTCCTCAGCGGCGATTTCGGCGTTCGAGGCGGCTCTCGCGATCGGTACCGACACTGGCGGCTCGATCCGCCAGCCCGGCTCTGTCACGGGCACTGTGGGCGTGAAGCCGACGTACGGCGGAGTGTCGCGCTACGGGCTCGTAGCGTTCTCGTCTTCGCTCGACCAGGCCGGGCCGTGCGCGCGTACGGTGCTTGACGCCGCGCTGTTGCACGAAGCGATCGCTGGTTACGACCCGATGGACTCGACGTCCATCAACGCACCGGTGCCGCCGGTTGTCGCCGCGGCGCGCGAAGGCGCGAAGGGCGACCTGTCCGGCGTACGCGTCGGCGTCGTGAAGGAGTTCGGCGGCGACGGTTACCAGCCGGGCGTGCTGCGGTCGTTCGAGGCGGCTGTGGAGCAGCTTCGCGCTCTCGGCGCCGAAGTGGTCGAGGTGTCGTGCCCGCACTTCACGTACGCGCTGCCTGCGTACTACCTGATCGCGCCGAGCGAAGCGTCGTCGAACCTCGCGCGCTTTGACGCGATGCGATACGGCCTGCGCGTCTCGGACGACGGTGAGCACAGCGCCGAAGAAGTCATGTCGCTGACCCGTGAAAAGGGCTTCGGCGCTGAAGTGAAGCGTCGCATCATGCTCGGCACGTACGCGCTTTCGTCGGGCTACTACGACGCGTACTACGGCTCCGCGCAGAAGGTGCGCACGCTCATCACGCGCGACTTCACGCAGGCCTTCGAGAAGGTCGACGTGCTCGTATCGCCGACGACGCCGACCACGGCGTTCAAGCTCGGCGAGCGCGTGGACGACCCGATGGCGATGTACCTCGCCGACCTGTGCACCATCCCGTCGAACCTCGCGGGCAACGCCGCCATGAGCGTCCCGAGCGGACTGTCCGACGAGGACGGGCTGCCGGTCGGCCTGCAGATCATGGCCCCGGCGCTCGCCGACGACCGGCTGTACCGCGTCGGCGCCGCGTACGAGGCCGCGCGCGACGCCGCTGCCGGCGGCTCGCTCGTGCACCAGGCTCCGGAGCTGGGAGGAACGAAGTGACTGCCGTGGCCGAGTTGATGGACTACGCCGAGGTCCTCGAGCGCTTCGACCCCGTGCTCGGGCTCGAGGTCCACGTGGAGCTCAGCACGAACACCAAGATGTTCTGCGGCTGCGTCAACGAGTTCGGCGGCGAGCCGAACACCAAGACCTGCCCGACCTGCCTCGGCCTGCCCGGTTCGCTGCCGGCCGTGAACGGCAAGGCGGTCGAGGGCGCGATCCGGATCGGTCTCGCGCTCAACTGCGAGATCGCGGAGTGGTGCCGGTTCGCCCGGAAGAACTACTTCTACCCGGACATGCCGAAGAACTTCCAGACCTCGCAGTACGACGAGCCGATCGCGTTCGACGGCTACCTCGACGTGACGCTGGACGACGGCGAGGTCGTGCGCGTCGAGATCGAGCGCGCGCACATGGAGGAGGACACCGGCAAGTCGCTGCACATCGGCGGCGCGACCGGCCGGATCCACGGCGCCGAGCACTCGCTGCTCGACTACAACCGCGCCGGCGTGCCGCTGATCGAGATCGTCACCAAGCCGATCACCGGCACCGGCGAGCGGGCTCCCGAGGTGGCGCGCGCGTACGTCACCGCGCTGCGCGACCTGCTGCGGGCGCTCGACGTGTCCGACGTCCGCATGGACCAGGGCTCGCTGCGCTGTGACGCGAACGTGTCGCTGATGGCCAAGGACGCGACCGAATTCGGCACGCGCACGGAGACGAAGAACGTCAACTCGCTGCGCAGCGTCGAGCGCGCGGTGCGATACGAGATGACGCGCCAGGCGGCGATTCTCGCCGAGGGCGGGTCGATCCGGCAGGAGACACGGCACTTCCAGGAGGCCGACGGCACCACGTCGTCCGGGCGTGCCAAGGAAACCGCGGAGGACTACCGGTACTTCCCGGAGCCTGACCTGGTGCCGATCGCGCCGTCGCGCGAGTGGGTCGAAGAGCTTCGCGCGACGCTGCCGGAGATGCCGTGGGAGCGGCGCAAGCGGATCCAGGAAGAGTGGAAGCTCTCCGACGAAGCGCTGCGCGACCTGCTGAACGTCGGTGCCGTCGACCTCGTCGCGGCGACGGTCGAGGCTGGCGCGAAGCCGGACGAGGCGCGCGGCTGGTGGGTCAACACGCTGGCGCAGGAAGCGAACACGCGCGAGGTCGAGCTGACCGAACTGGCGATCACGCCGGCGCAGGTCGCCGAGGTGATCGGACTCGTGTCCTCCGGCGAGCTGACGAACAAGCTCGCCAAGGAGGTCGTGCAGGGCGTTCTCGCGGGCGAGGGTTCGCCGCGCGAGGTCGTCGAGAAGCGCGGTCTGAAGGTCGTCTCCGACGATTCGGCGCTGCTCACCGCTGTCGACGAGGCCTTGGCCGCGCAGCCGGACATCGCCGACAAGATCCGCGGCGGCAAGGTCGCCGCAGCAGGCGCGATCGTCGGCGCGGTCATGAAGGCGACCAAGGGCCAGGCCGACGCCAAGCGGGTGCGCGAACTGATCATCGAGCGCGTCGGTTCCTGAGTGGCTTTCTCGCTCCGGCGCGTCACCTGGCGCGAGTGGCTCGGCCTGGCGGCCGGGCTGCTCGCGGTCGGGTCGACGCCGCTGCCCTGGACTGTGCTGTCAGCGGATACCGCGACGTCCGATGTCCGCGACGCGTTCGGGACGTTGCCGCACAGCGACGTCGTGCGTACGGCGTGGCATTCGGATCTCTTCTCGTGGGGTCCGCCGCTGCTGCTGGCCGTGGTGGGGCTGGCGGTGGTGTTGTTCGGACAGATCACTAAGGCGCGGGTGAGTGGCCTGCCGCAGTTGTGGCTGGTCGGCGGACTGGCGACGGTTCTGCTGATGGTGATCGGCTGGACCACGCTGGATTGGGTGTTCGACACCGATCAGCGGGCGTTCCTCGACGCTGCCGGCGTGTCGATCTCTGGTGGGATCGGGCGGTATCTGGGGATGGCGCTCGCGGTCGGGTCGGTTGTGGTGGCGATCGTGGACATCCGCGCTGCTCGGGCGGAGAGCCGGGCTTCGCGTCGTCGTCGCTGAACGGCTACACGATGGTTGCTGGCTGGGGGAGCTTCTGGCCGATTCGCCGCTCAACGGCGACGGGGCAGGGCCTTTTGTTGGCGCGGGCTTTGGGTGGATTCGCCGCTGCGTGGCGACGGCTGTTGCCGGGTGAGCGACAGCTCTTTGCGGATTTGCCGTTGAGGGGCGACTGGTCGCTCTCAGCGGGGAGACGGCTTTTGGGCCGATTCGCCGCTGAGCGGCGGCTAGGCGCTCTCAGCTGAGAGACGGTTTGGCGGATTCGCCACTGAGTGGCGACGGCGCTCTTGGTTGAGAGGCAGTTCTTCGCAGACTTGCTTCCGAGCGGCGGGACGTTCGGAGTGGGACTGCCGTTGCTGCTGAGTTTTGCCGTTGGGCGGCGAACGGATGGCGGGCCGCCGTTGCTACTGGGCCTTGTGATTGGTCGGCGCATAGGGATAGCGGCGAATCTCCCGGGGCAGCCGTTGAACGGCGATGGGCCGATGCCGATGTTGGGGCGACCAGCCTTCCGACCCCCGGAAAAAGCTCAAACCTGCCCGCTCGGCGCTAGTCCTTGCCCGGACCGCCGCCCGTGTCGCTCACCACGATCAGGACCACCCGGTCATCGCTGGAGACCGGCTTGCCGCCGTCCTTGTTGACGGTCCCGGCGACGGCCAACTGGGGGTTGATCATGCTCATGGAAGAGAGCCGGCCGTACGTCGTGGCGGCCTTGCTTTTGCCGTCGAGGGTGACCGTCGGCTTGCCGGTGACCGCTCCGTCCTTGTTGACCGGCACGTTCTGCATGCCGGTGGACGACGCGATGCCGAGGATGCCGTTCGCGTCGACGAAATCGACACAGCCGCCGAGGGAGGGCTTGTCCTGCCAGGTCCACGCGGGCGTGCTGAGCGGCTGTCCGGCCTGGAGGCGGTACACGGCGTCCGGACCGCTCGCCGGGTGGTCGGTCACCCAGGTGCGTTTCCCGTCGGACGAACGGCAGATGCCGCCGGGGGAGTGCAGGCCGGAGGCGTAGACGGCGGACCCGGACGCGGGATTCCCGGTCGCCGGTTTTCCGGACACATCGATGCGCAGGACCTTGCCTGCCAGGGAATTCGGGTCCGCGGCGGCAGCCGGATTGCCTGCGTCGCCCGTCGCGACGAGCAGTGCGCCGCTTCCGTCGCTGGCCAGCGCGCCGCGGTTGCCGGTCGCGCCCTTCGGGATTCCGGTCAGCACGGGCTTCGGGGCCTGGCCCTTGGCGAAGCGCACGACGCGGTTGTCTGAGGCTGTGGTGACGTAGGCGAAGACCAACTGGTCCTCGACATAGCTGGGCGACAACGCGAGGCCGGTGAGCCCGCCGTCGCCGTCGGCCTGGACGTCCAGTTGCGCGAAGGACGTCGCGTCGTGTCCGGAGCTGGCCAGCATGACCCGGCCGGTTTTCCGTTCGCCGGCGAGAGCGGCGGGTGCGGATCCCTCGCCGGGAAGTCCGGCGACGGCGGCGACTGTGTCCAGGCAGGTGGCGATGACGGCCTTGTCGAAGTCCTTGCAGCCTTGCGGAGGCGGAACCGGCGAGGGCGGTGCTTGCGCGGGGCCGGTGCGGGGACCGTTGCCGGAGCCGTCGCCGTGCTCCTGGACCTGCGGCGGGGATTCCGGGCTCGGCACCGGCGCGGGGGTGAATGTCTGGCCGGCGGCGGTGTCGTCGAACCGGGCGCAGCCGGAAAGCATGAGGCCGCCGCAGGCGAGGAAGGCCAGCGGCGCCGACCACCGGTACCGGGTACGCATGATGCCCCAGCCTAGGTGGCGCGGCGTGAGCCACTGGTAAGTGGCTACCGTGGTGATCATGACAGTCACCGTGCTGGTCCCGGACGACGAGGGCGTCGCCGTGCTGTCCGAAATCCCCCTCGTCCACGCGGTGCGCTACGAATGGGGCCGTCCGCTGCCGCCGGAGGCCGCGAAAGCGGAGGTGCTCGTTCCGGCCATGGATTCGGCGGGCGACGACATCTGGAGCGACCTGCCTAACCTCAAGCTGGTGCAGCTCCTGACCGCGGGAGCGGAAGACTGGGTCGGCCGCGTCCCCGATGGCGTTCTGTTGTCCACCTGCCGCGGTGCGCACGGCGGCAGCCTTGCGGAATGGGTTGTCGGCGTCCTGCTGTCGATGTACCGGAATCTGGACGTTTACGCGGCGGCGCAACGGGCCGGGCGTTGGGAACAGTTGCCGTCGGACACTCTGCAAGGGCAGCGCGTATTGATCGTCGGGGCGGGGGACGTCGGGAGGCAGTTGCGGCGGCGGTTGGAGCCGTTCGACGTCCGTTGCACGATGGTCGGGATGTCGGCGCGCGAAGGCGTGCACGGTGTCGACGAGTTGCCGGACCTGCTGCCGCACCACGATGTGGTGGTCATGATGGTGCCGCTTACCTCGCGGTCGCGGGGCATGGTCGACGCCGAGTTCCTCGCGGCGATGCGTGACGACGCGGTGCTGGTCAATGCTGCTCAAGGGCCTGTTGTGGTCACTGATGCACTTGCTGCGGAACTCGCGACGGGGAGGCTTCGTGCCGCGCTCGACGTGACCGATCCCGAGCCGTTGCCAGTCGGCCATCCGTTGTGGACGGCACCTGGTTTCGTGCTGACGCCGCACGTGGCAGGCGCGGTGCGGGGTGTGCGGCGGCGCGCTTATTTGGTGGCCGCGGCGGAAATCGCCCGGTACGCTGGCGGGGAGCTACCTGGCAATCTCGTGCGCGGCGAATACTGATCATTTCCCGAATCTCGGCTTGGCACTCAGGGTGAACCCTGAAAGAGCCCCTGACCTCGGCGTGCTCGCTCGCGGGTCACGGCTGAATCCCCTAATCTTCGCCGCGTGACCACTCAAGGGGACGACTACCAGACCAGCGTGCTGTCCGGTGTCGAGGACTCTGCCGGCAACGACTACGACGAACCGCGGCAGGGCGGTCTCGGCTTCGGCCTGCTCGTCTTGCGCCTGGGGCTCGGCGTGATCATGGGTGCGCACGGCCTGCAGCATCTGTTCGGCGCTTTCGGCGGACCGGGCGTCGGCGGGTTCGCGCACGTGCTCGAGATGTTCGGGTACCACAAACAGACGACGCTGCTGTCCTGGATCACCGGCATCACCGAGGTCGCGGGCAGTGCGCTGCTGATCGTCGGCCTGTTCACGCCGCTCGCCGCGGCGGGGCTGCTGGGCGTGGCCGCGAACATCGTCTACGCGAAGTTCCACGGCGGCTTCTTCGAGGGCAACGGTCAGGGCTGGGAGTACGAGCTGCTGCTCGGGCTCTGTGCGCTGACGCTGATCTTCACCGGTGCGGGCACCATCTCGCTGGAGCGGAACACGCCGTGGCGGAAGCGGCCGTTGCCTCTTGGGCTTATTTCGCTGCTGTTGGCTGCGGCTGCGTCTGTGGTGGTCATTGTTTTGACTCGCTGACACGTCCGGTGCCAGCGTGGCTGACCGTCCGGACCGGCGTGGCTGGCCGTCGGGACTGGCGCGGCTGGCCGTCGGGACTGGCGTGGCTGACTGTCGGGACCGACGTCGCTGACCGGGCCGTCTCCGACGTGGCTGGCACGTCGGAAACAGCAGGAGAGAACGCCGGGCTTGGTGGATCGTTCCGCTGCTCACGGGCTCGCCGGGGCGTTGCCGTTTAGTGGCGAATGCCTGGTCAGAGGTAGAATCTAGGCGGTCGCAGGTCGTTCCTCGTCGACAGCTTTGGCTTGTGAGCGGCGCGGGATCGGCGTCTGGAGGCCGAACCGCAGCCAACGGCAGCTTGGGGTGATCGCCCCGGCGGGGCGTTGGCGAGGATTCAGCGGGGGCTCGGCAGCAGAAGGCCCGAGCGGTGTGGGAACCGCGCAGCTGGTCGGGCTCGACCGGTGGCGGGCTTGCCGACGGAGGAAGGGTTCTCCGCGCATTGTGGTAGCCCTGAATCGAAGGCGGGTGCGGCAGCGGTCGGAGACTCGGGCCATCGAACCGTCGCGGTGATCGTTAGCCGTTTAGTGGCGAATCGCGCTGACCAGGGCTCCGGCGGCAGCTGGCCCGAGATTTCAGCGGTTGAAGCCCGACTGGTCGAGATACGGAAAGGGCCCGCGCAACCACGCGCGGGCCCCTCCCAGCAAAAGCGAAAACCGGAACAGCAGGAGATCAGCGGTTCGGATCCCGGACTGCGCCGGTGTCGGCCGACGTGGCCATCCGGGCGTAGGCCCGCAGCGCCGCGGTGATCGGGCGCTGCCGGTCCTTCGGCTGCCACGGATTTTCCGAAGCGTCCATCTTCGCCCGCCGTTCGGCCAGGACCTCCGGGTCGACCAGCAGCTCAAGCCGGCGCTCGTGGACGTCCAGGACGATCTGGTCGCCGTTCTCCACCAGGCCGATCAGGCCGCCCGCGGCGGCTTCCGGGGAGATGTGGCCGACCGAGATGCCCGAGGAGCCGCCGGAGAATCGGCCGTCGGTGATCAGGGCGCATTTCTTGCCGAGGCCGGAGCCCTTGAGGAACGCCGTCGGGTGCAGCATTTCCTGCATGCCGGGGCCGCCCGCCGGACCCTCGTAGCGGATGACCAGCACCTCGCCCGGCTGGATCTCCTTCTTGAGGATCGCCGACACGGCCTCCTCCTGGCTCTCCAGCACCCGAGCCGGGCCCTGGAAGTGCCACAGGTCCTCGTCGATGCCCGCGGACTTGATCACAGCGCCGTTCTCGGCCAGGTTGCCGCGCAGGATCGCGAGGCCGCCGTCCTTCGTGTAGGCGCGTTCGACGTCGCGGATGCAACCGCCGGCGGCGTCGGTGTCCAGTGACGACCAGCGGTTTTCCGTCGAGAACGCCTTCGTGGTCCGGACCCCGCCCGGTGCGGCGTGGAACAGCTCCAGCGCCTTCTCCGACGGAGACTCGGCGCGGATGTCCCACTCGTTCAGCCACGTGGCGATGTCCGGCGCGTGGACCGCGTGCACGTCGGTGTTCAGCAGCCCGCCGCGGTACAGCTCTCCCAGGATGGCGGGGATTCCGCCGGCCCGGTGGACGTCTTCCATGTGGTAGTCGGAGTTCGGCGCGACCTTCGACAGGCACGGCACCCGCCGCCCGATGGCGTCGATGTCGCTGATCGTGAAGTCGACCTCGCCCTCCTGCGCGGCGGCGAGGATGTGCAGCACGGTGTTCGTCGACCCGCCCATGGCCATGTCGAGCGCCATCGCGTTCTCGAACGCCTTCTTCGTGGCGATCGACCGCGGCAACGCCGACTCGTCATCGGAGCCGTACCAGCGCTTGCACAGCTCGACCACCGTGCGCCCGGCGTTGGCGAACAGTTCGCGCCGGGCGGCGTGCGTCGCGAGCGTGGAACCGTTGCCCGGCAACGACAAACCGAGCGCTTCGGTGAGGCAGTTCATCGAGTTCGCGGTGAACATGCCGGAGCAGGAACCGCAGGTCGGGCACGCGGAGCGTTCGACCTCGGACAGGCCTGCCTCGTCGATCGCCGAGTTCGCGGACGCCGCGATGGTGGTGATCAGGTCGGTCGGGGCGTGCGCGACGCCTTCGACGACCACCGCCTTGCCTGCCTCCATCGGACCGCCCGAGACGAAGACGGTCGGGATGTTGAGCCGCATCGCGGCGTTGAGCATGCCCGGCGTGATCTTGTCGCAGTTGGAGATGCACACCAGCGCGTCGGCCTGGTGCGCGTTGACCATGTACTCCACCGAGTCCGCGATGATCTCGCGCGAGGGCAGCGAGTAGAGCATGCCCGAGTGGCCCATCGCGATGCCGTCGTCGACCGCGATCGTGTGGAACTCGCGGGCGATGCCGCCGGCTTCGGCGACCGCCTCGGCGACGATCTCGCCGAGGTCCTTGAGGTGCACGTGGCCGGGCACGAACTGGGTGTAGGAGTTGGCGATCGCGACGATCGGCTTGCCGAAATCGCTGTCGGTCATTCCGGTCGCACGCCAGAGCGAGCGTGCGCCCGCCGCGTTGCGACCGTGGGTGGTGGTCCGGGAACGGAGGTGCGGCACGGCATTCTCCCAGGTCAGAAGGCTGAACCAGGCGGAGGGGAACTTCGGCTCCGCAAACTGGTCCTACCAATTCTACTCGGCTGGTTTGCCGTTGCCGCCACTGGTCTGTTCCGCGTCGGCGGAAGGCTTCGGTTCAGCGGGCTCGGAAGAGGGGTCGGGAGCAGACTCCGGACCGGGGTCCTGGGCGGCGTCCGGCGCGGTCTCGGCGGCCGGCTTTTGCCCGGTGAGTTCCTCGTCGCTCAGCACGCCCGACGGGTCCTTGATCTTGCCCTCGCTCACCAGTGCCAGTACCGGAAGATGCCGCGTCCGCACCGTGGGAAGGGCGACCTGGGTGTCGTCGCCGAGGACCGCGCGCACGCGGGCCTTGTTCGTGATCGCCAGGCCCTTGAGCGACGACCACGGCAGGTCGCGCTGTCCGAAAACCGTCCGGACCTGCAGGCCTTCGCGGTTCGCGACGGTGCGCGTGCGCGCGACGAACACGAGCAGCGCGAGCGGGAAGACGTACAGCCACTGGAATCCGCCGATCTCGCCCAGTGCGATAGGTGTCACACAGACGGTCAGCAGACCGATCGCGAGGTACGCCGTGGTCGGGATCCGGAACACGGCCTTCCGGCCGTCGTCCGCACGCTGGTCCTGCTGTTTCTTGGCCACGCAGGAATGGTGCACCGGCGGCCGGAGTGACCTGCGTCCGGGTCGCGCGGGAGCAGTACTGGCCGTCCACGATGCGGAACCGCCGTCCCGTAGAGTTGACACTCGCCCGGGCGCGCGACTAACGTCGGGGCCGTGATTACGCAGACCGGTCTCGTACTTCCTCAGCGCGCCGACGCTTAGGAAGAGTCCTCTGCGTCGACGCGCGACCCTCGTGCGACCTTACGGTCGGCGGGGGTTTTTTGTTGCGTGAAACCGGTTCCCCGACCGGAAGTACGGCCCAGACAACCCGAACGAGTGACACCGAGAACCCACGAGGCAGAACCGATGACCAGTGCCACGTCGCGCAGCGACGCGAAGCCCGGGCCGACCGCGCCCGGTGTCCCAGGAGCACGTCCGAAGCCCGCCCCGCCGGCGGGTACGCCGGTGCGCGTCACCGGCGCGCAGTCGCTTGTCCGCTCCCTCGAGGCGGTCGGCGCGGAGGTCGTGTTCGGCATTCCGGGTGGCACCATCCTTCCCGCCTACGACCCGTTGCTCGACTCGACGAAGGTCCGGCACGTCCTCGTCCGCCACGAGCAGGGCGCCGGGCACGCCGCCACCGGGTACGCGCAGGCGACCGGCAAGGTCGGCGTGTGCATGGCGACCTCGGGTCCCGGCGCCACGAACCTCGTCACCCCGCTGGCCGACGCCAACATGGACTCGGTTCCGGTCGTCGCCATCACCGGGCAGCAGTCGCGCGGCCTGATCGGCACCGACGCGTTCCAGGAAGCCGACATCTGCGGCATCACCATGCCGATCACCAAGCACAACTTTCTCGTCACCGACCCGGCGGAGATCCCGCGGGCGATCGCCGAGGCGTTCCACTTGGCCGCGACCGGACGACCCGGGCCGGTGCTGGTGGACATCCCCAAGGACGTGCTGCAGGAGATGACCTCGTTCTCCTGGCCGCCCGAACTGCGGCTGCCCGGCTACCGCCCGACGCTGCGGCCGCACGGCAAGCAGGTCCGCGAAGCCGCGAAGCTGATCGCGCAGGCGCAGCGACCGGTGCTGTACGTCGGCGGCGGCGTGATCAAGGCCGAGGCTTCCGAGCAGCTGCTCGAGCTGGCCGAGCTGACCGGCATCCCGGTCGCGACCACGCTGATGGCGCGCGGCGCGTTCCCCGACTCGCACCGTCAGCACGTCGGCATGCCCGGCATGCACGGGTCCGTCGCCGCCGTCGCCTCGATGCAGCGCGCTGACCTTCTGGTCGCGCTCGGCGCCCGGTTCGACGACCGGGTCACCGGCCAGCTGTCGTCGTTCGCGCCGGACGCGAAGATCGTCCACGCCGACATCGACCCGGCCGAGATCTCCAAGAACCGCAAGGCCGACGTGCCGATCGTCGGCGACTGCAAGGAAATCATCGGCGAGCTGATCGACGCGGTGAAGACCGAGTTCGAGCGCGACCGCCCCGACCTGAGCGACTGGTGGACGCAGGTCGACTCGTGGCGCGACGACTACCCGTCGGGCTACGAATGGCCCGACGACGGTTCGCTGTCGCCGCAGTACGTCATCGAACGGATCGGCGAGCTGGTCGGCCCGGACGCGGTGTACGCCGCGGGCGTCGGGCAGCACCAGATGTGGGCCGCGCAGTTCGTGAAGTACGAGAAGCCGCGCACGTGGATCAACTCCGGTGGCCTCGGCACCATGGGCTTCGCCGTCCCGGCCGCGATGGGCGCGCAGTTCGGCCTGCCGGACACGCAGGTGTGGGCGATCGACGGCGACGGCTGCTTCCAGATGACCAACCAGGAACTCGCTACGTGCGCCATCGAGGGCGCGCCGATCAAGGTCGCCGTGATCAACAACGGCAACCTCGGCATGGTCCGCCAGTGGCAGAACCTGTTCTACTCCGAGCGGTACTCCAACACCGACCTCGGCACGCACAAGCACCGCATCCCGGACTTCACGCTGCTGGCCGAGGCGCTCGGCTGCGCCGGCCTGCGCTGCGAGGCCAAGGAGGACGTCGACGCGACGATCCGGCGCGCGATGGAGATCAACGACCGCCCCGTCGTGATCGATTTCGTCGTGGGGAAGGATGCCCAGGTGTGGCCGATGGTGGCCGCGGGCACCGGGAACGACGAGATCATGGCCGTGCGCGGCATCCGGCCGCTGTTCGACGACGACGAGGTTTCGCAGGAAGCCGCCGAGGCCGCTGCCGCGGAGGGGGAGCAAGCATGACTGTCCACACGCTGAGCGTGCTGGTCGAGAACAAGCCCGGTGTGCTCGCCCGGGTCTCCGGACTGTTCTCCCGCCGCGGCTTCAACATCGAGTCCCTTGCTGTCGGGCCCACGGAGAACCCCGAGGTGTCCCGGATGACGATCGTGGTCGCCGTTGAGGAGCTACCGCTCGAACAGGTGACCAAACAGCTCAACAAGCTGGTGAACGTGATCAAGATCGTCGAGCTGGAAGCAGGCAGCGCGGTGCAGCGCGAACTGCTCCTCGTCAAGGTCAGGGCCGACGCCACCGTGCGCAGCCAGGTCCTCGAGACCGTCCAGCTCTTCCGCGCCAAGGTGGTGGACGTCTCGCCGGAGGCGCTCACCGTCGAGGCGACCGGGACGTCGGACAAGATCGGCGCGCTGCTGCGGATGCTGGAGCCGTACGGCATCCGCGAACTCGTCCAGTCCGGCATGGTCGCGGTGGGCCGCGGGGCCCGCTCGATCACCGCCACTTCTCCCCGCTGAACACCGCAGATTTCGTGTAAGTACGGAAGGAAGTAGTACCCCCCATGGCAGTGGAAATCTTCTACGACGACGACGCCGACCTGTCGATCATCCAGGGTCGCAAGGTCGCCGTGATCGGCTACGGCAGCCAGGGCCACGCGCACTCGCTCAGCCTGCGCGACTCGGGCGTCGACGTCCGCATCGGCCTGCAGGAGGGGTCCAAGTCCCGGGCGAAGGCCGAGGAGCAGGGCCTGCGCGTGCTGTCGGTCGCCGAGGCGGCCGCCGAGGCCGACGTGATCATGATCCTCGCGCCGGACACGAAGCAGCGCTTCATCTACGAAGAGCACATCGCGCCGCACCTCAAGGACGGCGACGCGCTCTTCTTCGGCCACGGCTTCAACATCCGGTACGACCTGATCAAGCCGCCGGCCAACGTCGACGTCGCGATGGTCGCCCCGAAGGGCCCGGGCCACCTGGTCCGCCGCCAGTTCGTGGACGGCAAGGGCGTGCCTTGCCTGATCGCGGTCGAGCAGGACGCTTCGGGCAACGCCCAGGCGCTCGCGCTGTCCTACGCCGCGGCCATCGGCGGCGCGCGGGCCGGCGTCATCAAGACGACCTTCACCGAGGAGACCGAGACCGACCTCTTCGGCGAGCAGGCCGTGCTGTGCGGCGGCGCGTCCGCGCTGGTGCAGACCGGTTTCGAGGTGCTCACCGAGGCCGGCTACGCCCCGGAGATCGCCTACTTCGAGGTGCTGCACGAGCTGAAGCTGATCGTCGACCTCATGTACGAGGGCGGCATCGCGCGCCAGCGCTACTCCATCTCCGACACCGCCGAGTACGGCGACCTCACCCGCGGCCCGCGCGTCATCTCGCCGGCCGTCAAGGAGGAGATGAAGAAGATCCTGGGCGAGATCCAGGACGGCACCTTCGCCCGCGAGTGGGTCGCCGAGGACGAGGCCGGACGGCCGAAGTTCACGAAGCTCGAGGAAGAGGGCAACCAGCACCCGATCGAGAAGACCGGCAAGAAGCTGCGCGACCTGATGTCGTGGGTGGACCGGCCGATCACCGAGACCGCCTGACCGGTTTCTTCGAAAAGAGGCCCTGTCGTCCGTTCGCCGGACGGCGGGGCCTCTTTTTCGTTCCAAGGCGGTGCCGCCGAACGGCGGATACGCTGTGCCGATGAGCCGCCCGACCGACGACAAGGCGCACATCAGGCACGAACTCGACCTGACCGGCGCGACCTGGATCCGCGCCGAACCGGCGGGCGTGACCCTGGAGCATTGCGCGGAGTACGCGTTCGTCCCGCATTCGGACGGGGTGACCTACGTTGCCATCCGGCAGCCGACGGATCCGGACGGAGCGGTGCTGGTGTTCACGCCGTCGGAGTGGGACGCGTTCACTCGCGGGGTTCGGGACGGCGAGTTCGAGTTGCCGGGGGAGTCGTAGGTCTCCGCTTTTCGTGGGTTTTCTGACTGGCGAATCGGCCTGATCTGCTTGGTGGACGGCTGTCGCCGTTTAGTGGCGAATCCGAAGCCCGCGCGCGATTGCCCAGGTCAGAGGCTCGTTTTGAGTGCATCCTCGTGGGGCGGGCCTGGCGGACGGGTCCGGCTGGCCGGGATCAGACGGCTCCGAGCGTCGCGATGAGTTCGATGACCTGATAGGCCGTCGGGAAGTCCGGTGCCTGGTAGCGCAGGGTGCAGCCGTCGGCGAGTTCCATTCCCGGCACCAGCAGCGCGTGTTCGGTCATCCGGGGCCGATGTACCTGGACTTCCAGCTGGACCAGGCCGTCGAAGCGCAGCGGACGGACGTCCTCGCGACCGGCCAGCGCTTCGGGCACCGCGTGCTCGATACGGTCACATGCCTCATCGGGATGCAGCATCGCCGCCGAGAGAGCACCCAGCGCGCGTTTGACCACTACCGAGCGAATGCCCGGCGCTACCTCGGCCGCCTCGGTCGCCACGGTGTCGTCGCCGCTTACCAGCACGGGCGGTGCGCCGTAGTGCGCCGCGAGCGCGGTGTTCAGGCCGAGTTCTCCCAAGGAACGACCGTTGCAGCGCACGCCCGCGACGGTTCCGCCGGAGATGGTGTGCGCCATGACCGAACGGGGCGTGCCGGCCTTGCCGTGATAGCCGATGAACAGCACAGCGTCCGTGTCCTCGGCCAATCCCGCCATCATCCCGCCGGGTTTAGGTGTGCCGCGGAGCAACTCGACACGTCGGTCCAGCAGGTCGGGCAGAAGGTTCCGGAAGCTCGCGTGCGCCTCGGTGACCTGTACCTGCGCGGCCGCGTCGTAGGCGTAGATCCCGCGAACGGCGGCGTTGGCCTCCGCGGTGAGCAGCTTGCGGTTGCGCTCGTATTCGCTGTGCCCGGGAATGACCTCTTCGCCGTGGACCACCCCGGCGATTCCCTCCATGTCGACCGAGACGAGCACCCGCATCTCCATCACACCTTCCTCGGCGGCGCGCGGCCAGGAACGCCACCTTATCGAGCGATCCGGTGGTGGTCGGCTTGCTCGCGCGGGTGGGCTCTCGGGTCTGCGAATGCCTCTTTGACCAGGGATTAGCCGATTGGTGGCGAAACTGTCTTAGCGAGGCCGGGGCCTGTCCCGGCGGATTCGCCGCTGGGAGGCCAGGGCTGCCGCGATTGGTATGCGCGGGTTGGTTGTCAGGACGGCAGGAAGATCGCGGCCGCCGCGTCCGCGAGTGCGTCGGGGCTCGGCGAGTCCGCCTCGGTTTGCGCCAGGTGCTGTAGCCCGAGGATGGCCGCGTAAGCGACACGCGCCCGATTCGCCGCCTCGTCCGGCGGGAGGCCGAGTTCGCGGTAAGTGTTGGTCAGAAGGTTCAGCCGGGCTTGATTGACCCGGCTGACTGCTTCCTTGACCCGAGGGTCGTTGCGGTCGCCGAGCAGGCTGAGGTGCACCGACGGCGCTAACGGCTGGACGGCGCGCACGACGGCGGTGAGCAGCTCGCGCAGCCGTTGCCGCGGATCGGCGATCGCGGCGTACTCGGCGAGTCCCGCCTCGCCGTGGTTTCGCCACCAATCGGCGAGAGCCGCGGTGATCAGCTCGTCCCGGTTGCGGAAGTGCGCGTAAAAGCTGCCCTTGGTCACGCCGAGCGTCCGCGCGAGCGGTTCGACCGCGACCGCGGCCAGCCCGCCGTCCGCGATCGCCTTCAGCGCGGCTCGCGTCCAGTCCTGGGCGGACAGCCGGGGGGAGTCGTTCACCATGCGCGGAGGATACGTCACCGTATTGACGGCTCCTCCCGCACTGGATACGGTTGCGTATGGATACGCATCAGTATCCATACGCTTTCGTATTGAGGGGCGATCGAAATGACACACACAAAGGTTCGCCGAGTAGTCACCGGACACGACTCCGACGGCAAGTCCTGCGTGGTCGCCGACGGTGCCGTCGAACCGATCACTTCCGATTTGATGCCTGGCTGCGCGATCTACCGGCTGTGGGGCCGGGACGAGCGACCGGTGTTCCCGGACGACGGTTCGCCGCGTCGCGCCGAGGCGCACTACCCGCCGCGGGACGGTTCGCGGTTCATGATCAACACGATCGCGCCTGGCGAGCTGACGCCGTCTCCGGATGTCGACCTACCGGCAGCCTGGGAGAAGCTGGAGCAGCAGGCACCCGGCGCGGCCAGCGCGATGGAGCCCGACGCGCCGGGCATGCACACCACCGACAGCCTCGACTACGTCCTGGTCGTCTCGGGCGAGGTCACGTTGGAGCTGGACGACGGGGACCAGACGGTCTTGCGAGCAGGCGACGTCCTCGTCCAGAACGGCACCCGGCACGCCTGGCGAAACCACGGTGCGGAACCGTGCACGATCGTCGGCGTCGCTGTCGGTGCGGATCGGGCGTAGATCGGCTTTCGCCACTGAGCGGCGACGACTCCTGTCGCCGATCTTTTGCCCGCCGGGTTTGACATTGACATCGTGACAAGGTCTTCACTGGTCGGCGGAGGTGATCCCGATGAACTCGACACAGATGAATTCCCAGCTCACGCAGCTGATCGAGGCGTTGGGCTCCGGGGACTCGTCGACGCGGCTGCAGGTCGCGCTGACGATCGGAACGCACCCGGACGGCCCTGGCCTCGTCGAGGCGCTCGTCGCACGGTGCGCGATCGAGCCGGACTTTTTCGTGCGCGACATGCTCACCTGGGCGCTGACCCGGTTCCCGGCGGAGGAGACGGTGCCGCGGCTTCTCGCGGAGCTGCGGTCTCCGGCGGCGCAGGCCAGGAGCCAGTCGCTGCACACGTTGTCCAAAATCGGCGACCGGGACGTGTGGCCAGCGATCACCCGATCGTTGCTGCGCGACGCCGACGACGAGGTCGCGAGAAGCGCCTGGCGGGCGGCTGTTGTCCTCGTGCCCGACGAGGACAGGGCCGGGCTGGCCGCAGAACTGGCGACACAGCTCGGCCGCGGCGACCGAACGCTGCAGCTCAGCCTCAGCCGTGCGCTGGTAGCGCTCGGACCCGTGATCGAGCCGGCGCTGGAGGCCGCGTTGACGAGCACCGATCCGGTCGTTCGGGCGCATGCCGTCGCCACTGAGCGGCTACTTCGTGACCCAGAGACTGGTTTCGACCAGGCTGTGGACGAGGCGAAGCGGATTGTCGCGCTCGGTCCGGAGCGGGCTCGGGAAACCGCGTGCTGATCGGCGAGGTCGCCCGCCGCTCGGGGGTGAGCACCCGGATGCTCCGGCACTACGACGCCCTCGGATTGGTGCGGCCGACCGGCCGCACCGTAGGCGGCTATCGCGAGTACTCCGCCGATGACATCCGCCGGATCTTCCACGTGGAGAGCCTCCGGTCTCTCGGGATGTCGCTGCGGCAGATCGGCCGGGCGCTGGAGGACCCGGCCTTCGTGCCGGCGGAGCTGGTCGGCGACCTCATCCGGCGGACCGAAGACCGGCTGAAACGGGAGCAGGAACTGCTCGACCGGCTCCGTGCGGTCGATGCCTCGGCACCCTCCGGATGGGAGGGTGCCTTGCGCATCGTCGAGTTGCTGCGCGGGCTCAATTCATCTGGTGCCGCGCGTCGGCAGCAGACCGTTTTGGCCCCCGCCGACGATGTGCCGGTCCCTGCTGAGGTCTTGGCCAAAGCAGTTCTCGCCGAATCCGATCCGAACGTCGCCGGCGCCTTGCGATGGGCCCTCGCCCGGACCGGTGGCGACATGGTGGCGAACGTGGCGTCCGGTCTCCGCTCGGAGAATGCCGACATCCGCCGACGCGCGATTCTGGCGCTCATCGAGTTGCCCGGCGACGAGGCGACTGCAGTATTGATGGACGCGCTCGCTGGCTCGGACGCTGTGGTCCGTCGGCATGCGGCGCTCGCATTGGGAGCGCGTGGTGTCGAGGAGGCTGTGCCGACGCTTGTCGAAATGGTCGTTGAAGGGCGAAACGACGTCGAGGCGGCTGAGGTTTTGGGCGCGTTGGCGGATGGGGACGTGGACGGGATTGTCGACGCGTTGACGGATGCGGTGGCGGCGCATCCTGCGGATTCCGCGGTGCGGATCCGGTTGACGCAGGCGCTTGCGGAGATGCCGGGGACCCTTGCGCAGGGAGCGTTGCGGCGGTTGGCGGGGGATGGGGATCCGGCTGTGGCGTTGGTGGCTTCGGCTCTTGTGAAGGTTGTCGAAGAGCGTGGTGGCGCCGGTGAGGTCACTGGAAGCGACTAGGGCGTGCGCGGTTGGCTGGCGGAGATTTGGCGTGTCGGTGCTGGTCAGAGGTATTTGCCAGTTAATGGCGAAAGTTGCTGCGGGGTGCGTTGCGGTTCAGCGGCGAGTGGGCGTGGCCGGTTGGGTGGCGGCCTGCGGGATGAATTGCCGTCGGGCGGCGAACCCCGTCGGAATGGGTTGCCGCCAGACAGCGGGGCGGGCATTCGCCGCCCAGTGGCGAGAGCTGCGGGACGTGGCTGAGCAGCGAGAGCTGCGAGGGCAGTTGTTTGCCGTTCCGTGGCGAGAGCAGTGTTGCCGTTCAGCGGCGAGGCTGTGACGGCGCGTGCTCGTCGTTGAGCGGCTAGTGCTGCGCTGACGAGTGCTGCCCATTGAACGGCGTGGCCGTGCTGGCGGCAGTTGCTGCTGAATGGCGAAGGAGTCGGCGGCAGTCGTTGCCGATGAGCGGCGACGTGCGTGGTGGCGAGGTTTGCCGTTGAGCGGCGAGGGGACGTTGCCGATTGGTCAAGGTGTCTGGCATCGGGTTGTCGCCGCTTAGTGGCGACGCCGTGGAGGAGTTGCCGCTACTCGGCGACGCGGGCGATGAGTTCCGGTAGACGGCCGGTGGCTGCGGCAAGGGCGAGGTGGTCGCCGTAGTCGCGGGATTCGACGATCTCTCCGTCTCGGATGCGCATTGCGAAGATGTTGTTCACCTGGAACGGCACCCCGCCGCTGGTTTCGCCTACGTAGGTCGACTCGCCGATGATGACTTCTGGGTCGGTGCTCAGGTAGAGCACCAGGTCCGTCACTTCGATGTGGAGAGCGAGCGCAGCACCGGCGGCGAAGTGGGTGCGGAGGTCGTCTCGAGTGCGGAGGACGGGGGCACCTGGCAGGAACGGGTGTCGGATATCGGTTTTTGCCGCATAGAGGTCGGGGAGTTCGGACCAGCGGCCGTCGGCGACGCCGAAGACGACTCGTTGGAATACGCCTTCGCGGCTGTTCGCGGGGAAGAGTCCGGCCGGGCGAGGTGCGATGGGGCGAGGTTCGTAAGCGGGCGCTTGGGCGTATGCCTCGGCTAGGCCGGCGGTCGCGTTTTGGATGGCGGCCAGGCGCAGGTAGTCGTGATAGTCGCGGGTGTGGGTGAGGAGTCCGTCGCGGGCGCGGAGGACTTGGATGTTGGCCGTTTCGGTCGTCTGGCCGGTTTTCCGTGACTCGGCGGTGTACTGGTATTCGGCGACGATGACCTCGGGGTCGGCGGTTTCGTGGATGGTCACGTCGTGCCGCTTGAGACGGAGGGTTTGGCCGAGGCCGCTGACGAAACGGTCGTGCAATGCGGTGCGGCCCTCCAAACGTCCGGGCCTGGGTATTGCGGTGGGGTGCTCTACGACGGTGTCTTCGGCGTAGAGCTGGGCGAGGTCGGCGAAGCGGCCGTCGGTGATTCCAGAGGAGAGCTGGTCGAACAGGTCGCGTGGGGTGTGCATGAGGGCCTCCGCAGTGCGCTGGGGTAACCGGAGTCGATAGTCCGATACGATACGGACTATCGACTCCGGTTGTCCAGCGCGGAGAGTTGCCGATTAGTGGCGACGGAGGCGGTGCAGCAGTTCTTGGGCGTCGGGGCTGTCGCACGCTTCCGCCCAGCCTTCGGGAGTGCTGTCCCAGAGGGCGTCGCGGGCGGTGAGGTCGGCACCGGCGTTTGCGAGGATTTCGATGACGTCCAGTCGGTTGCTCTGGGCGGCCAGGTGCAGCGCGGTGACGCCGACGCCGTGGCGTGGGCCGCCGAAGGTGCCGACGTGGTTGACGTTCGCGCCTAGTGACAGCAGGGTTTCTGTCGCCGCTGAGTGGCCACACGCCGCTGCCCAGGTGAGGGCGGTGCCGCGGTAGACATCGGCGTTCAGGTTTGCGCCGCGTGACGTCAGGGTGCGGAGTGCGGCTGCTTGGTTGTTACGGGCGGCCCAGGCTAGGGATTCGTCGAGGATTTCCGTGGGGTCGTTCGTTGGCTGCCAGAAGGGAAAACCGCTGTGCGGGCGGTAGAACTCACGGTGTGCGCCGGCCGCTGGCGAAAGAGTCCCCTTTGGACTGACGAGTTCATCCAGCAGTGCGGCGTCGCCGAGACCGGCTGCGACGCGCAGGTTGTGAGGGGACCGTTCGTGCGTTGCCAGTTTTTCGGCAACAGCGCGATTTCCCCAAAACAGAGCCACAACGAGCGGGGTTCCGCCGTCGCCGCGGCCTGAGACGGTCAAGGGTGCGCCGGCGTTGATCAACATGTCGGCAATCAGTGGTAAATTGCCGTAGGCGGCTTGATGTAAGGCAGTCCAACCGTGCGCGTTGGCTCGAGCGGGATCGGCACCGTGGTCGAGCAGGACGCGGACGAGGCGTTCGTCGTGGGTCGCGGACGCCATGCCGAGGAGATCGTTTCCGTTGGTGCCTCGAGCGTGGGCCAGGTGCGGAGCCTCGGCCAGCAGTGTTGACAGGCCGTCCAAGTCTCGGGCTTCTACCAGCTGATACGCCCGGGCGAACGGTTCGCCGTTTTTCGGCAAATCCTCGATATGGGCCTTCAGCGCGCGCCAGGTTGGGAAACCGTGCTCCCTAGCGATGACGGTTAAGGCGCCGGTGCGGGTCAGCGGTTGGTCGTGGCGGTCGAAGGCGGCGCGGGCGGCTGGGGTGCCGTCTTCGGCTGAGGCGAGGAGTCCGACGGCGCGGCCTCGGTAGTACTCGACGTCCTGGTGGTAGGCGTGCTGGACGTTCGGGCCATGCTCGGAGATTCGGCGGACGTACGTCTGCAGCTGTGGCCAGCTGGGGAATCCGTAGCGGCGAGCGAGGCGGAACTGCGCTTCCGACAGTGCGACCGAGTCGGCGCGGGCGAGTTCTTTCGCCTGTTTGCGGAGCTGGCCGAGGTTGGGGTTGGCGGGCAAGGCCGTCATCAGGGAGTCCTTCCTTCCCTTGCGCGCCCCGTGGTCCGCCGGCACCGGGCAGGGAAGAAGGAAAGCTCGGCAACTCGTGGTACGGGGGTGGGCTCGGCCCTTTCCGCGGACAGGACGCGGCCCCTGCCGCGCGAGAAACACTGTAACTCACAAGGGTCAACGTCCGCCGGTGATGACGCTGACCGCGATGCCGAGCGTGGCTGTGTTGTACATGAACGACAGGACGCTGTGCGCGAGCACCAGGGAACGGATCGACGTCGTCCGCGTTTCGACGTCCGAGACCGCGAAGCTTGTTCCGATGGTGAACGCGAAATAGGTGAAATCGGCGAGCGTGGGGCGTTCGGTTTCGGGGAAGCGGAAGTGCTGCGTCGGGAGGCTGTCGTAGTACATCTGGGCGTAGCGTTCCGCGTAGCCGAAGTGCAGGATCGCCCAGGCCAGCAGGACCGCGGGGACGCCGACGATTTTCGCGTCGGCCGGGTCGATGCCGGTCGTTTCCGGCAACACGATCGACAATCCGCCGGTGACGCCGACGAGGCTGGTCAACAGCGTGAACAGCAGTCCGAGCCGGCGGCCGAGAACGCCCTTCAGCCATCGGGCGTCGGTGTGGTCGATTTTTCGGCTACGGGACACTCGCGCGATCCGGATGCCGAGGTAGACCAGCGCGAGCAGATCCCAGAAGAGAAGGGCGAGGACGGTGTCGTCCTTGACGAGGGTGACGATCCCCAGTATCAGCAGGACGAGTTCGACCGTCCGGGACGCGGCGATGGCGAGTTTCGTGAACACCGGCGGCTCCCGGGGCGAACGCGGGCGAGGCGTCTGGCGAAGATAACAGCGGGGTTGTGGCCGCTGGGCGGCGAAACGGTCCTGGCTAGGTCGCCTGTTCAGGGGAAGTTCCGTGTGTGCGGGGGATGGCTCCGGTAAAGGTGGAAGTGTCCGTGCAGCGGAGGCGGGCGGTTTCGCCGCTCAGTGGCGAATCACTGGTGAGCTGGGTTTTCCTACGGTTGGCGGGATGGCGTCGGCAACCGCGGGTCGGCCAGTTGCCGAATTCTGGCGAGACGTCAGTCGGACCTTGGCGAGACGTCGGCCGGGTTTTGGCGAGACGACGGAAGCAAGCCGGGGTGGGGCTTTCGCGAGAAGCTGCCGAAAGCCCCACCGCGGGGATCAGAGCGCCAACAAAGCGAGGCGACGCCAGCCGTCCAGCGGAATCTCCGGTCCGGCACCGAGGACCTGGACGCAGACGTGGTTCGCGCCGGCGTCGAGGTGTGCGCGGATTCGGTCGGCGACTTCCTTCTCGCTGCGGTGGGCCACGATCGCATCGACGAGACGGTCGCTGCCGCCGTCGGCCAGGTCTTCCTCGGTGTAGCCGAGGCGGCGCAGGTTCGCTCGTTGGTGTGGGGCCAGCCGCACGTATGTCGCGACGTGTTCGCGGGCGATTTGCCGTGCCCGCACGGGATCCGGGTCGAGGACGACGGCTTGTTCGGCGGCTAGGTAGGCGTCGGGTCCCATCGTTTCCCGGGCGGACGCTGTGTGCTCCGGAGGGACGAAATACGTGTGGGCACCGTCGGCCTGGGTGGCCGCCAGTTGCAGCATTTTTGGTCCGAGGGCGGCCAGCAGGCGACGCGGCCGTGCACTCGAACCGACCTCAGCGGGGAAATCCAGATCTGCCGCGTCCATGGCGTCGAGATAGTCCTGCATCGCACTGCCTCCGCCGCCAGGCCGATGTCCGCCTAGCCCGAGCGTGAACCGGCCGGGATAGGCCTCGGCCAGCGTGCGTCCGGCTGCTTCAGCGGCCGCTGCGGACCGTTCGGAAAAGCGTGCGATCCCGGTCGCCACAGCCAACTTCGTCGTCGCCTCCAGCAGCAGCGCGGCTTGAGTGAACGCCTCCCGTCCGCGGTACTCGCCGAACCACAGCGCGGCGAAACCCAGCGACTCGACCTCGCTCGCGGCCGCGCGTACCTCGCCGATTTCCTTGCCGTCAAAGGCGAACGTCCAGATTCCGATCGTCATCGCGTCCCGCCTTCCGCGCTGGCGGGCAGTTTTGCGAACACATCCACAACAGACTCCAAGAAAGTTCCGTGGCCGCGGAGGCGCGGCGTCGATCCCGGCGCAGCCCGGCCGGTACGTCCACTGAGGACGCAGCCGTAACCAGAGGCTGCCTCCGGTTACTATACGGAGGGCTCCTCCGATTTGTCACGGGATAAGCTCGGACCGAGATGACCGACGCCAAGCCGATGCGCGCGGACGCCCGCCGCAACTACGAACGCCTGCTGACCGAAGCGAGGCGCGCCTTCGCCGAGCGCGGCGTCGATGCCTCGCTCGAGGACGTCGCCCGCAGCGCCGGCGTCGGGATCGGCACCCTCTATCGCCACTTCCCGACCAGGGAAGACCTGGTCGAGACGCTGCTGCGGGAGCGATTCGACACGCAAGCGGAGAAAGCTCGCGAACTGCTCCTCGCCGAGGATCCGCTCAAGGCCCTGTACACCTGGCTCATCGGCTTCGGCGAAGCCTCCGCCGTTTACCGTGGCCTTACCGAAATGCTGGCCGACGCCTTCGACGATCCGGAATCGCGGCTGCACGCGTCTTGTGACGCGATGCGCGACGCCGCGTCCCACTTAGTGGACAGGGCGCAGGCGGCCGGCGTTTTCCGCACCGACGTGACCGTCCAAGAGTTGCTTTTGTTGCTGCACGGCGCTTCCTGGGCCGGATCCCACCTGCCGGGCGAAGGCGGTACAGAGCGCCTGATGGCGCTTGTCTTCACCGGATTACAAACAAGTGAACAGCGGGGGCAGCGGGCTGTCAGCGCACCGCGTTAAACTCCCGCCAGTCCGGGCACAACGACGTGCGCCGCGAGAGAGCGTCCTCGATTTCGTGACCAGATAGTGGGAGCCGCATCGTGACCAAGCCCAGCAAACCCGTAGTCCTCATCGCGGAGAAGCTCGCGCCCTCCGTGCTGAGTGTGTTCGGTGAAGAGGTAGAGGTCCGGCACGTGGACGGCACCGACCGTCCCGCTCTGCTCGAGGCGGTGAAGAGCGCCGACGCGCTCTTGGTCCGATCCGCCACCAAGGTCGACGCCGAGGTGCTCGGGGCGACCACGCAGCTGAAGGTCGTCGCCCGGGCCGGCGTCGGCCTGGACAACGTCGAGGTCCCGGCCGCCACCGAGCGCGGCGTGCTCGTGGTGAACGCGCCGACGTCGAACATCGTCTCCGCCGCCGAGCACGCGGTCGCGCTGCTGCTCGCGGTCGCCCGCCGCGTTCCCGCCGCCGACCAGAGCCTGCGCGGCGGCGAGTGGAAGCGCAGCTCGTTCTCCGGCGTCGAGATCAACGGCAAGACCGTCGGCGTCGTCGGGCTCGGCAAGATCGGCCAGCTGTTCGCCCAGCGGCTCGCCGCCTTCGGGGCCAAGCTCATCGCGTACGACCCCTACGTCTCGGCCGCGCGCGCCGCCCAGCTGGGCATCGAGCTGGTCACCCTCGACGAGTTGCTGGAACGCGCCGACGCGATTTCCATCCACCTGCCGAAGACGCCGGAGACCAAGGGCCTCATCGACGCCGAGGCGCTCAAGAAGACCAAGCCCGGCGTGATCATCGTCAACGCCGCCCGCGGCGGTCTCATCGTCGAGGAGGCGCTGGCCGACTCCGTGCGCAGCGGCCACGTCGGCGGCGCCGGCATCGACGTGTTCGTCACCGAGCCGACCACCGAGAGCCCGCTGTTCAACCTGCCGAACGTCGTCGTCACGCCGCACCTCGGCGCGTCCACCGCTGAGGCGCAGGACCGCGCGGGCACGGACGTGGCGCGTTCGGTGCTGCTGGCGCTGCGCGGCGACTTCGTGCCGGACGCGGTGAACGTGTCCGGCGGCGGCGCGGTCGGCGAGCACGTGCGGCCGTACCTGTCGCTCACCCAGAAGCTCGGCCAGGTGCTGACCGCGCTGAACTCGAAGGCCCCGACGTCGCTGACCGTCGAGGTCAAGGGCGAGATCTCCAGCGAAGACACCGCGGTGCTGAAGCTGGCGGCGCTGCGCGGGCTGTTCGCGGGCGTGGTCGAGGACCAGGTCACCTTCGTGAACGCGCCGCGGCTGGCCGAGGAGCTCGGCGTGCAGGCCGAGCTGGTCGCCGAGTCGGAGAGCCCGAAGTTCCGCAGCCTCGTCACCCTTCGCGCGGTGCACGGCGACGGCGCGACGCTCACCGTGTCCGGTTCGGTCACCGGCAAGGACGAGGTCGAGAAGATCGTCGAGGTCAAGGGCAGGCACTTCGACCTGCGCGCCGAGGGCGACGTGCTGGTCATCGAGTACCCGGACCGTCCCGGCGTGATGGGCCGCGTCGGCACGCTGCTCGGCGAGGCGGGCATCAACATCGAGGCCGCGCAGATCAGCCAGAGCACCGACGGTTCCGACTCGATCATGCTGCTGCGCGTCGACCGGCACGTGGACGCCAACGTGCTCGAGCCGATCGGTGCGACGGTGGGCGCGCACACCATCCGCGCCGTCGACTTCAGCTAGTCAAGATTTCGCGCAGGCGGCCCCTTTCCCGGACTCCGGGAGAGGGGCCGTTCTGCTGTTCACCCGGACCGGCAACATTCGGGTAACGGAGCTTTTTCCGCACGAAAGTAGGGGTTTCGGACAGCTAGGTTCTTGCCGCGAGGCTGAACCACGCGCCGTGAGAGCACGGCGCGGCGCCGGTGCTCACCGTCGGGGGTGCGAGTGGGGAGCGCGGGCAGGTTCGTGATCCGGGCCTCGAGAAGGGGTTACTCACATGAGCAGAACCCGGTTGCCCGGGTGGGCTGCCCGTTCGGTGGTCGTGGGTTCCGCGGTGGTGCTGGCGGCGGCCGTCGCCATTCCCGCGGCGTCCGCGCAGAGCGCGCCGCTGGCCGAGCCGGTCGCTCCGGCGAAGGTCGACGCGAGCAAGGTCCAGGGCAAGCTTTCGCCCCGGCTGAGCGCGGCGCAGGGGCAGATCACCGCGTTCGTCGAGCTGGCCAAGAAACCCGCGGTGGACGCGTTCAAGGAGGAGCAGGGCAAGGGCAAGGAGAAGGCCAAGCAGGCGGCGAAGGCGGCTAAGGCCGACGTCGCCGCGGCGGTCAGCTCCGTCGTCGGACAGCTGCGGTCCGCGGACGCGGGCACGAAGCTGGTCACGCAGACGGCCAACGCGGTGCCCGGCGCGGTCGTCACCGCCGACGCGGCCAAGATCCGCCAGCTCGCGGAACGGCCGGACGTCGTCTCTGTGCGCACGGTCGTGCCGAAGAACCGCACCAACGCCAGCGCCGAACAGCTCACCAACACGCTTGCCAGCTGGCAGAAAACCGGCAAGTTCGGCGACAACATCCGCGTCGGCGTGATCGACGACGGCATCGACTACACCCACGCCGACTTCGGCGGCCCCGGCACGCCCGAGGCGTACAAGGCGGTCGACCGGACGAAGCCGTCTCCGTTGTTCCCGAGCGCCAAGGTGGTCGGCGGCACCGACCTCGTCGGCGACGACTACGACTCGGCGGGCAAGACCGGATCGCCGACGCCGAAACCGGACCCCAACCCGATCGCGTGCGGCGAGCACGGCACGCACGTCGCGGGCACGATCGGCGGCTACGGCGTGAACGCCGACGGCAGCACGTTCACCGGCGATTACAAGAAGCTGAACAAGAAGAAGCTCGACGCCATGCGGATCGGGCCGGGCACCGCGCCGAAGGCGCTGCTCTACGCGATCAAGGTGTTCGGCTGCAAGGGTTCCACGAACGTCACGTCGCAGGCGCTGGACTGGGCGCTCGACCCGGACGGCGACGGCGACTTCACCGACCACCTCGACGTCGTGAACCTGTCGCTGGGCAGCGACTTCGGCGCGCCGGACGACCCGGACTCGCTGTTCGTGCGCAAGCTCGCGCAGAACAACGTGCTGCCGGTGATCTCGGCGGGCAACGGCGGCGACATCAACGACATCGCCGGTTCGCCGGGCAACACGCCGGAAGCGCTCACCGTGGCCAGCAGCCGCGACGCGGGCGAACTGCGGGACGCGATCGAGGTCAAGATCCCGACCGCCGGACAGCAGCCGGGCCAGTACAGCCAGGAGTACACCGGCTACGACACCCTCGACCTCACCGCGCCGGTGGTGCCGATTTCAGCGGGCAACAACGCAGGTTGCGCCGCCTATTCGGCTGAGGACAAGGCAAAGGTCGCGGGCAAGATCGCCTGGCTGGAGTGGGACGACAACGACGCCACCCGGCCGTGCGGTTCCGCGGCGCGCGCCAACAACGCGCAGGCCGCTGGCGCCAAGGGCGTGCTGCTTTCGTCCACAGTGGAGCATTTCGGCGCGGGTATCGCGGGCAACGCGGCGGTTCCGATGTTCCAGCTCACCGGCAAGGCCACCCAGGCCGTGCGGGCGGGCTTGACCGCGGGCACGCTCACTGTGCGGCTGTACGGAGCCGGGCGGACCACGCTGCAGACCTACGACCAGTCCATCGTGGACACTCCCAGCTCGTTCACCTCGCGCGGCGGACGCGGTCCGTCGGTGAAGCCGGACCTCGCCGCGCCTGGCGACACGATCACGTCGGCGTTCCGCGGCAGCGGCAACGAGCGTCTGGTCATCTCGGGCACGTCGATGGCCGCGCCGCACACGTCGGGCATCACGGCGCTGGTCCGCCAGGCGCATCCGGACTGGAGCGTCGAAGAGGTCAAGGCCGACGTTGTGGGCACCGCGGTGCACGACATCACCGACGGAGCCGGCCACACCTACGGCCCGCAGCGCGTCGGTGCCGGCCGGATCGACGCGAAAGCCGCTCTGGACAACCAGGTTCTCGCGTACGTGCAGGACGACCCGGGCGCGGTCAGCGTCACGTTCGGCACGGTCGAGGCGGCTGGTCCGGTCACCTTGAGCAAGACGATCAAGGTGGTCAACAAGGGCGTCAAGGCCGCTGAGTACTCGGTGGGCTACGAGGCGGTCAACAACCTGCCTGGTGTCGAGTACACAGTGGACAAGAGCTCGGTGAAGCTGAACCCGCGCGGCGTCGCGACGGTGAAGGTGACGCTGAAGATCACCGACCCGAAGGCGCTGCGCAAGGTTCTCGACCCGACCATGGCGGCTTCGCAGGCCGGGCTCGCCCGCCAGTTCGTGGCCGACGCTTCGGGCCGGGTCGCGTTCACCCCGAAGAACGGCGCGACCGTTCCGCTGCGGGTGGCCGTGTACTCGTCGCCGAAGCCGGTTTCGGCGATCACCACCCCGGGCGGCGTGCGCTTCGGCGCGAACGCCGACCAGGCCGTGCTGAACCTCGGCGGCAAGGGCATCGACCAGGGCAGCGGCTCCCAGCGGTACCGCTCGCTGATCAGCGTGCTCGAACTGCAGGCCGAATCGCCGCAGCTGCCGGAATGCGACTCGCACGTCACGTCCGACTGCACCCTCAACCGCACCGCGAAGGGCGGCGACCTGCGCTACATCGGCGCGGCGTCGACGGCCCCGCTCGCCAAGGCGCAGGGGGAGCCGGAGAACGCGACGCTGGCGTTCGGGATCACGACCTGGAGCGATTTCGCGAACCTCGGCAGCAACACGGTGCCGTTCGTGGACATCGACACCAACGGCGACGGCAAGCCGGACTTCGAAACCTTCGTGACGAAGGCGACGGGGTCGGACGTGCTGCTCGTCAACACGGTGTCGCTGACCAAGCCGGGCAATCCGTCGGTGGACCTGCAGGCGATCAACGGGCAGCTCGGCGACGTCGACACCAACGTGTTCGACTCGAACGTGATGGTGCTGCCGGTCAGCATCGCCGCGCTCGGCATCGACCCGAAGGAGGCGTCGCACCGGATCAGCTACACGGTCGGCACCGCCGGGTACTACGTCGCGCCGGGTACCTCGAACGGGTTGATCGACCAGGTCAGCACTCCGCTTTCGTTCGACGCGCTCGCGCCGGCGTACTCGGTCCAGGGCGGCGGCGACGCGGCGCTGGGCTACGTGGCCAAGCCGGGCACGGCTTTGGTGGTCAACCGCAACAAGGACGCCGTCGCCGGGGACAAGGCGAAGGGTCTGCTGGCGATCGAGCACCACAACGCGACCGGGCAGCGCGCCTCGGTCGTGCGGATCGAATCGGAGGTGCCGCGCGGCTGACCCGGTTCACCCTTTGAGGGGAACTTGAGGTGAGCCGCGGAAGCGGCCGCATCGCGGGACGCGGGGGCTTGCCAAGGCTGTCCGGCCTGGGCAAGCCCCCGTTTCCGTTCGCCCGAACGGGTGTCTCACCCTGTGGGAGGATGCGGCATAAGGGTGGTGCGGCTACGGCACCTTGTCTACGGCCGGTAACCTTCCGCTGCTGGCGTTTTTGTGCGAATGGGCCATCGGTGCGCCCGGTGGCCTGGGCTACGGAGGTGTGTGGATGCGGCTCGCGGTGATCCCAGGGGACGGGATCGGGCCCGAGGTGGTCTCCGAGGCGCTCAAGGTGCTCGGTGAGGTAGCACCGGCGGCGGAGATCACGAACTACGACCTCGGCGCCTCGCGGTGGCACGCCACCGGGGAGCTGCTCCCGGAGTCGGTGCTGGGCGAACTGCGCCAGCACGACGCGATCCTGCTCGGCGCGGTCGGCGACCCGACGGTGCCCAGCGGCATCCTCGAGCGCGGCCTGCTCCTGCGGCTGCGGTTCGAACTGGACCACCACGTGAACCTGCGCCCGGCTCGGCTGTACCCCGGGGTGCGCGGCCCGCTGGCCGACGCCGGGGACGTCGACATGGTCGTGGTGCGCGAAGGCACCGAAGGCCCGTACGCGGGCAACGGCGGCCTGCTGCGCAAGGACACCGAGCACGAGATCGCCACCGAGGTCAGCGTCAACACGGCCTTCGGCGTGCGGCGCGTGGTCGCGGACGCGTTCAACCGCGCCGAAGAGCGTCCGCGCAAGCACTTGACGCTCGTCCACAAGACCAACGTGCTGGAGCACGCCGGTTCGCTGTGGTCGCGGATCGTCGAAGAGGTTTCGCTGGAGCACCCGGACGTCACCGTCGCGTACTCGCACGTGGACGCCGCCACGATCCACCTGGTCACCGACCCGTCGCGGTTCGACGTGATGGTCACCGACAACCTCTTCGGCGACATCATCACCGACCTCGCGGCCGCGGTGACCGGCGGTATCGGCCTCGCGGCCAGCGGCAACCTGGACATCACGCGCCGGAACCCGAGCATGTTCGAGCCGGTGCACGGCAGCGCGCCGGACATCGCCGGCCAGGGTCTAGCAGACCCGACTGCCGCGGTGCTGTCGGTGTCGCTCCTGCTGGACCACCTGGGCCAGAAGGAAGCGGCGCGGCGCATCGAGGCTTCGGTGGCCTTCGATCTCGCCACGCGCGACCAGTCGTCGCCCGGCGCGACCCAGGCGATCGGCGACCGCCTCGCGGCGCTGGTCTCGTCGAACGCCCGTCAGGCCGGCTAGACCCCGTCCTGAGTTTTTCGGACCCCCGCCGCGGAAGCCGGTCGAAATCCGGCGCTGACCCGCAACGGTAGGCCTTCGGCTCCTGTTTTTCGGGAGCCGAAGGCGAGCCCGATACCGGCGGAGGTTCCTCGAACCTCGTCCCCTCCCGTCGTGGTCTGCGGGAGACGACACTCCCGCCGTCGGCGGCTGCCGTCTTTTGCGGGCCCAATGTCTCGATTGGGTCGTCGCCGGTGGTGTCTTCGTCTTGGTCTTCGCCTTCGTCTGAAGAACGTTCCGCTTCTCCTGGATCCGTGGTTGGCGGGGCTGGGGACTCGCCGGTTTTTGGCGACGGTGGTTCGGGTGGGGTTTCGCCGCCTGGTTCCGGCGGGGCTTCGTCGGCGGTTGTCGGGGACGGCTGTTTTTCGCCGTTGGGCGGCGAGAGTGGCTTGGATGGTTCGGGTTCGTCTGGTGACGGTGCACCGAACGTTTCGCCGCCGAACGGCGAAAACTGCTCGGCGACTTCGCCATCGAGCGGCAATGGCGGCGCGCCCGACCTAACCCGTCCAGACAATGCAGCGGCAGGGGATTCGCCATTTCGGGGCAACGCGGTGCCTCGTCGCGGCGAACCACCGATCGGCGAGTCGCAGACCGACGACTCTGTTGGGCGTGAACTGAGTGGTTCCGGCGCTTGCGTCGTCTCGCCACTGGATGACCAAACCGCGCGCGAAGGGCCCGTTTCACCGCGGACCGGCGAATCCGAGAGCCAGCCAGGTGCGTTGCCGCTGAGCGGCGAATCCCAGGTCACGGCCGTTGCCGTTCAGCGGCGGCGGTCGTTGATGCCGTTGCTCCTCGGGCTGGGTGTCGCGTTGCTCGGGTCGATCGTCATCGCTGTCGGGATCGGGACGGTGGCGGTGCCGGTCACTCACACGTGGTCCTTTCTCCGCGCTGGGTTGTTCGGCGGGACGATCGGTCCGGACGAGGTCGGGCAGTACCGGATCATCTGGGACCTTAGGCTTCCTCGCGTTCTGTTGGCGGTGGTCGTCGGTGCTGGGTTGTCGACGGTCGGCGTCGCGATTCAAGCAATGGTGCGCAACGCACTCGCTGAGCCGTATGTGCTGGGAATTTCCTCTGGCGCATCCGTCGGGGCGACAGCGGTGACGTTGTTCGGAGTCTTCGCATCGCTTGGGATCTACGCCTTGTCGGTCGGGGCGTTTGTAGCTGCGCTCGCCGCGACCTTGATCGTCTATCTCGTCGCCCGTACGCGGCAAGGGCTTACGCCGCTGCGTCTGGTGCTCACCGGAACGACGCTGTCCTACGGGTTTTTCGCGATCACCACGGTGATTGTCTTCCAAGCGCCGAACGGCGAGGCCGCGCGATCGGCGTTGTTCTGGCTTCTCGGCAGTCTCGCCGGCGCGAACTGGGGCACGTTGCCGATCGCCGCGATCGTGGTGGTCGGCGGGGTGTTGTTGTTGCTGACGCTGGCCGGCCGGCTCAACGCGCTCGCCATGGGCGACGAAGCGGCAACGACCCTCGGCGTCGACGTCGGGAAGCTGCGGGTCCTCCTGTTCATTGTTTGCGCTGCCATGACTGGGGTTTTAGTCGCGGTGAGCGGAGCGATCGGATTTGTCGGGCTGATCCTTCCGCATCTGGTGCGGCTGGTCGTCGGTGCCGATCATCGCCGGGTGCTTGCGGTCGCCCCGCTTGCCGGTGCGGTTTTCCTGGTGTGGGTGGACGTTGCGGCGCGGGTGCTCGCCGCACCCGAGGAGTTGCCGATCGGGGTGCTTACCGCGGCGGTCGGGGTACCGGCCTTCCTGCTCTTGATGCGCCGTCGCGCATACGTGTTCGGGGGTGCGTGAATGGACCTCTCGCTCAACGGTGTCAGCGTGACCGCGGCCGGTCGCAAGCTGGTCGACGACGTGACCCTCGAAGCTCGGCGAGGCCAATTCGTCGGACTGCTCGGTCCGAACGGCAGCGGAAAGTCGACGACTCTGCGCGCCGTCTGCCAAGTGCTCAAGCCGTCGGCCGGCGCAGTCCTCGTCGACGGCCTGCCGGTGGACGGCATGGCACCGCGAAAGCGGGCACGCGCGATCGCCGCCGTAGCGCAGGAATCGCATGCGGAATTCGACTTCACCGTCGCCGAAGTGGTGGCGATGGGGCGAATGCCGCATCACGGTCTGCTGGACCGGATGAGCGCAGCCGACCATCGGTTGTGCGCCGCCGCGCTGGATCAAGTCGGCTTGGCGCACCTGGCCGATCGAGGCGTGCTCACCTTGTCCGGCGGCGAGCGGCAACGCGTGCTGATCGCGCGCGCACTCGCCCAGCAGCCACGGCTCCTGGTGCTCGACGAGCCGACCAACCACCTCGACATCCGGCACCAGCTCGAGGTCCTGGCGCTCGCTCGCGCCAGCGGGCCCACGGTGCTGGCCGCGCTCCACGACTTGAACCTGGCCGCGGCTGCGTGCGACATGGTGCACGTGCTCGACCACGGCCGCCTTGTCGCGAGCGGAACCCCGGCCGAGGTGCTCACGCCTGCTTTGCTTGCCGACGTGTTCGGGGTGCGCGGCCACGTGGTGCCGCATCCCGCTACGGGGCGTCCGCAGTTGTTGTTCGACCGGCTCGAGTCCCAGGAGGACAGTCATGCGTAGGACAGTCGCGTTGATCGTGACGGTCGCCCTCGTCGCCACCGGATGCGGCGCTCAAGTGTCCGAAGGGGACAGCGGAGCGTCTCCGGCCGGATTTCCCGTGACGGTGACCAACTGCGGTTCGTCGTTGACCGTGTCCAAACCTCCTTCTCGGGTCGTGACGAATGACATCGGCATCACCGAGCTGATGTTCGCGCTCGGCTTGGGTGACCGAATGGCTGGCTACGTGGTCGACAAAGGACAGTCCAGCGGGGTGGCATCGTCGCCCTGGAAAGCCGATTTCGCCAAGGTGCCCAAGCTCGCGGAGAAGATCAACCGTGAGGTGGTGCAGGGCGCGGGAGCGGACCTCGTGTTCGCGGGCTGGAACTACGGCTTCTCGGAAGCAACCGGGTTCACCCCGGATTCCCTCGGGAAGCTGGGCATCTCCAGCTACTTGCTCACTGAGGCGTGCCGCAACGGCAGCGGCAAGCAACGGGGCATCATGCGGCCGCTCGACGCGTTGTACACAGATGTGCGCAACTTGGGGAAAATGTTCGGAATCAGTGATCGTGCAGAACGTTTGATCGAAGAGTACCGCGCACGGGTCGCCGCTGTCACGAACGCGGTGCCGGCCGGACGGCCGAAACCGAAGGTCTTCCTCTACGACGACGGCCGTGACCAGCCATTCACCTCCGGGCGCAACGCGGGCCCGGACGAAATCATCACCAAATCGGGTGGTGCCAACATCTTCGCGGACCTCAACGACAGCTGGACGAGCGTCAGCTGGGAAGCCGTGATCCAGCGCGCGCCGGACGTCATCCTCATCAACGACTACGGCGGCGAGGTCGGCAGCGTGGCCGACAAGGAGAACTTCCTCCGCTCGCGTCCCGGCCTGCGCGACATCCCAGCGGTCAAGAAAGGACGCTTCTTCGCGCTGCCTTACGCAGCTTTGGTGGAGGGGCCGCGAAATGCGGCCGCGGTCGAAGAATTCGGTCGCTACCTGGCGAATCTGCCCGGCTGACGGCTCTCAGAAGGTGGGAAGCTTCGCCCGGCGCTTGGAAGCCGGGCGAAGCTGTGGCATGATGTCCGGCATGACCGCCCTCTCCATCATTATTGCCTTGCGCGCCGGATAGACGCTCCACAAGAGCTACCGGCGCGCAACCTCTCGCACCCATGCGGGAGGTTTTTTTGTTGCCTGGACCAGGTTCTGCCCCGCCACAAGGAGAACACCGTGACCCGCACGGAACCCGCCGGCACGCCGCTCGGCGATGCCTTCCACCTCTACGACACCACTTTGCGCGACGGTGCTCAGCGCGAAGGAATCACCTACTCCGTCACGGACAAACTGGCCGTTGCGCGGCTGTTGGACGAGCTGGGTGTCGGGTTCATCGAGGGCGGATGGCCGGGTGCGCTGCCGAAGGACACGGAGTTCTTTTCCCGTGCGGCAAAGGGAGAATTGCCGCTCAAACACGCTGCGCTCGTCGCGTTCGGATCCACCCGCAAGGCGGGAACGACGGCCGACAAAGACCCGCAGGTCCGGGCGCTTCTGGATTCGGAGGCGCCGGTCATCACCTTGGTGGCCAAATCGGACCTTCGGCACATCGAGCGCGCGCTGCGGGTCGACGTTGATGAGGCGTGCGCGATGGTGCGTGACACGGTCGCGTTCCTTGTCGGCGAAGGACGCCGAGTTTTCCTTGACGCGGAACACTTTTTCGACGGATATGCCTTCTCTCCCGAAACCTCGCTGCGGGTGCTCGACGCCGCGGCGCACGCCGGCGCGGATGTTCTCGTGCTGTGCGATACCAACGGCGGCCAGCTGCCGCTGGGTCTTGCCGAAACCGTAGGCGAGATCAAGGAAAAGACCGGATTCCGGCTTGGAATCCATTGTCAGGATGATACTTCCTGTGCCGTGGCGAACTCTGTCGCCGCGGTGCAGGCCGGCGCGACGCACGTGCAGTGCACCGCGAACGGCTACGGGGAACGGGCAGGCAATGCCGACCTGTTCGCCGTAGCGGGAAACCTCGTGACCAAGCTCGGAATGGAGGTCCTCCCGACCGGAGGCACCGCCGAGCTCACTCGCGTCTCCCATGCCTTGGCCGAAATCGCCAACCTCGCACCCGACACCCACCAGGCTTACGTCGGGTCGTCCGCTTTCGCCCACAAGGCGGGGCTGCACGCGAGCGCGATCAAGGTGGATCCGTTGTTGTACAACCACATCGATCCGTCTTCTGTCGGCAACGGCATGCGAGTACTGGTCACGGAGATGGCCGGCAGGGCCAGCCTCGAGCTCAAGGGACGTGAACTCGGGGTCGACCTTGCCGGCCGGCCTGACGCACTCACGAACGCGGTGCGGAAGGTGAAGGCGCTCGAGTCGGAAGGCTGGTCGTTCGAGGCAGCCGATGCCTCGCTGGGGCTGTTGCTGCGCCGCGAGGTCGAGGAGGTCTCCGGCGAGAAGTCGGATCCGCCGCCGTTCGAACTGGAGTCGTATCGGGTGGTGCTGGACCACCGGCCGGACGGCGAGGTGGTTTCCGAAGCGACGGTGAAGGTGCATGTCGCGGGGGAGCGGGTCATCGCGACCGCGGAAGGGAACGGCCCGGTGCACGCCCTCGACGCGGCGCTGCGCCAGGCGTTGACGCCGTATCTGTCCTGGTTGGACAGCATGGAGCTGGCCGATTACAAGGTGCGGATCCTGCCGTCGAACCCAGGTACGGACGCTGTCACGCGAGTGCTGCTCGAAACTAGTGACAGGGAACACGAATGGACGACGGTGGGGGTGCACGGCAGCATCGTCGAGGCGAGCTGGCTGGCGTTGTGTGATGCGTTGGTCCATAAGAGCCTGACAGTTGCGTCGGCGCGGGAGCAGTCGGTGCCTGAGCTGGGGGTTGCCGCTGTGGGCGGATGAGCCTTGCGGATGGGTCTCGTTGGGACGCTGCGCCTGGATTCCATCGTGTGGTGGGTATTGCGGCTCACATTTGGGTCTATGGACGACCGTTCGTGTTGGTGCTGCGGGGGAGTGGTCGTTCGAGCCGTCGATGCTTGCTGGGTGAAGGGTCCTTTCGCGCCATTTCGGGCACCGCCGGTTAGCCGGTGCGAGGGCCCCTTCGCGCGGAAACGAGCGAAGGGGACTGTCGCGCACGCTCGGGGTGCGCGACAGTCGGTGCGTATACGTAGACTGGCGTGGTGCGTCTAGCTCGTATTGCTCATCCCAGTGGTGTCGCGTTCGCTTCGATCGAGGGGGACGGCGACGACGCCCAGGTCCTCGAGATCGCGGAACATCCGTTCGGCCAGCCGAACTTCACCGGCAAGCGCTGGCCGCTCGCCGATGTGCGGCTGCTCGCGCCGATCCTGCCGTCGAAGGTGATCGCCGTCGGCCGGAACTACGCGAAGCACGCGGCGGAGCTCGGCAACGAGGTGCCGTCCGCGCCGATGCTGTTCATCAAGCCGTCCACGACGGTGGTCGGGCCGAACGCTCCGATCCGGCGTCCGTCGGACGTCGGCCGCGTCGACTTCGAGGGCGAACTGGCGGTCGTCATCGGACAGCCGGTCAAGAACGTGCCCGCGGCCCGCGCGGCCAGTGCGATCCTCGGTTACACGGTCGCCAACGACGTGAGCGCGCGCGACTTGCAGAAGTCTGACGGCCAGTGGGGCCGGGCGAAGGGGTTCGACACCTTCTGCCCGCTCGGTCCGTGGATCGACACGTCGATCGACCCGTCCGACCTGGCGCTCCGCAGCGAGGTCGACGGCGAGCTGAAGCAGAACGGCCGGACTTCGGATCTCGTGCACAAGGTGCCGGAGTTGGTGGAGTTCGTGTCGCGGGTGATGACGCTTCTGCCCGGCGACGTGATCCTCACCGGCACGCCGGAGGGAGTCGGTCCGATCGTCGACGGGCAGTCGGTGTCCATCACGATCGACGGCCTCGGGACCCTGACGAACCCGGTGCAGGACCTCTGAGCTGGCTGTCGCCGTTTTTGGGCGACAGTGGTTCGGCGGTGGTTTTGAGTGTTGCCGTTTAGTGGCGAATCCCTGGTCGGGGTTGGTTTTCTGGCCATCGGGGAGGGCTGGGCGGTGGCTCGGGCCGTTGCCGCTGAGCGGTGAGGGCTGGCGGTTCGTGCTGGGTAGGCGGTGTCGTTGCCGCTGAATGGCGAATGGTGCTCGACGCTCCGGTTGGGAGCGGTTGTCGCTGTCGTTCAGCGGCGAGAGGTGACTTGGTGCTCGCGTTCGTGAGCAGAAGGTGCTGTCGTCGCTGAGTGGCGAGAAGTGAGTTAGTGCTCGTGTAGGCGAGCGGTGGGAGCTTTTGCCGTTCAGTGGCGAGAAGCGAGTTGGTGCTCGCGTTGGTGAGCGATGGGCGCTGTTGCCGTTGAGTGGCGGTAAGCGACTTAGCGCTCGGGCGGTGGGCAGTCAGTGCTGTGGCCGGTGAGTGGCGAATGGTGGCTGGCGCTTGGGTTGGCGAGTGGTCGGCTCGCTGCGGTCGCTTAGCGGCGAATGGCGACTTGGGGCTCGGGGCTGGCGAGTGGACGCTCCTGTCGGTCGGTGGCGAGAGCGTCGTTGATGCTCAGTTGGCGAGTCGTCGGGGTTGTCGCCGTTTAGCGGCGAAACGGTGGCGGGTGCTCGCCGGGCTGGTGGTTGGTGCTGTTGCCGGTGGGTGGCGACGGCATCTGGGGGACACTTAGCTGCCGAGCGGTAGGAGCTGTTGCCGTTCAGTGGCGAGGGCGGTCGGCTGCTGAGCGAGCGGATCGCGGTTGCCGGTTGGTGGCGTGGGGGCCTCTGGCCGGGTGGGATCAGCACGTTGCCGGTCGCCACGACGGTGAACGAATCCGGCGAAGCGGCCGTCGGCGACGAAAGCTCGGCCGAGGGCGAAACGGGTTGCTGTTGTTAGGCCATGGCCCACCGGCGGGTGCGTGCCGGTGGGTGGCGGGTGGCAGGTCGCGAGGTAAGAGGCGTTGCCGGTTGGTGGCGAATCGGTTGTTGGGTTAGTGGTGTGCCGGTTCTGCTGGGCGGCGGGCGAAGGCTGGTGCGGATTCCCGGCGGATGCCTACGCCGATGAGGAATGCTGGGACGAGGGAGAGTTTCGGGAAGCGCCGGAGCAGTGTGATCAATTGAGGCGGGGGTCCGTCGGCGCGGCCGGTCATCACGGGGCCCATCACGCGGCGGTGGAGAAGGCGTTGCAGGCCCTGGACGGCGACGGTCGGCAGGAGACGACGGCTGCGGACGGCGGCGAGATCCTTTTCGGTCGGCCTGCCTCGGAGGAGCGGGTCGGCCAGCAGCCTCGCGGCGGCGACGGCGTCTTGCACTGCCAGGTTGATTCCGACGCCGCCTACCGGTGACATCGCGTGGGCCGCGTCGCCGATGCAGAGGAGGCCGTCTATGTGCCAGCGGTTCAGGCGGTTGAGGCGGACGTTGAGGACCTTGACGTCGTCCATGGACTTCAGTTCGTGCACGCGGTCGGCGAATTCCGGGCAGACCTCGATGACGTCGCGGCGGAAGCTTTCGATGCCTGCCTCGCCCAGGTCTTTGCCCTTCGGCGCGAGGTAGGCGATCTGGTAGTAACCCTTGCGTGGCAACGGCACCGCGAAGTGGCGCTTGCTCATCCTCGGCATCAACGTGGCTTCCCGCTCTTCGGCCTTGCGGGAAAGGCGGAACCACCAGGCGTCGAACGGGGTGTAGTACTCGCGCGGGGTGAGACCGGCCGAGCGGCGGGCCAATGACCAGCGGCCGTCGGCGGCGATGACCAGGTTGGCCGTCAGTTCGCCTTCGGTGCCGTCCGCGGTGCGGTAGCGGACGCCGGTGACCCGGCGGCCGGAGCGGAGGAGGCCGGTCATTTCGGTTTCCAGCCGCAGGGTGAAGGTCGGCTCCTTCTGCGCTGTTTCGGAGAGCAGGTCGAGGAAGTCCCATTGGGGGACCATCGCGACGTAGGGGCGGGAGACCTTCAGCAGCGACATGTCGGCGATGGTCAGCGGGTCGCCCTCGGGGGTCGGGAGTCCGACCGTGGTCACCTTCGTGTGGGGCAGGGCCTCGAACTTCTCGCCCAGGCCCAGTTCGTCCAGGAGCGCGAGGGTGGACGGATGGACCGTGTCGCCGCGGAAATCGCGGAGGAAGTCCGCGTGCTTCTCCAGCACTGTCACTTCGACGCCTGCTCGGGCCAGGAGCAAGCCCGCCACCATGCCGGCCGGTCCGCCGCCGACGATGACGCATCCCGTCTGTTCAGTCATCTTTCTCAGCTCCCCTCTTATTCATCGTTTGTTGAATAACTTGAGGATGCACCTGGGCGGACGGGGCGTCAAGTCGGCCGATGGGGTGTGTTCGTGGTCGCTGAGGGCCGGAAGGCGCGTTGGGGTGTCGTGGTCGAGGCGGGGCTGGCGAAGGCTTCAGCGGGGATGTGGCCGGGAGCCCTCAGGAGGAGGGATGTGGTGGTGGCAGTCGGGCGCGGTGGGTGGGGCGTGGGCGGCGACGTCGTGAGACGGAAGTGGGGGGAGGGCACCGCGGATGAGCGGAGAGGGATTGCGGAAGTGGGAAGTGCGGCTCGTTGGTGTCAGCAGGGGAGTTTCAGCAGGGGAGTTGATGTTGTCGTGCGAGGACCAGAATGTGGGGAGTTCGCGTAATGGTGTGTGGTTCGCGTATGTGGATCTCGAGAGAGCGATGGGGACTCTGCCGTCCGGGATGGAAAGAGTGGAGTGCCGATATTTTTCGGGAAAAGATTTCAGGCGGTTAGTTCGGCGGCGGAACCTATGCGTGGTTGTTGTTGCTTTGGCGGTCGGCAGGGTCCAGTCGGGAGGGTTCTGTGGCGGAAAAGGTTGGGGTGACAGGGTTTTCCGGCGGCAGGGCAGCGAGGGGCGGCGCGGGCGGCTGTGGAGGTCATTCGGAATTTGTAAGTTCTCGGGGGAGTGCGGAGTAACCGGCTTTCACCCGCTCGGCCCTCTGGGGCGGTGGTGAACGTCACCGGGCGGACACTTTGTGCACCGGCAGTAGAGCCGGTCAGCGGCAACGGCTCGGAGGTAATCACCTTTTTGGCCGCGTTGCGAACGCGGCGAGTGCCCTAGCCTCACGGGGTGGATTTCGCCCCGGCCGCTCTTGCGCGCGCTCGTACTGCCCCGCCGGCCGCTGCCGGCCGCGAACCGTGGGCGCCTCCTGAGCTGAGCCTGGTTTGCCTCGACATCGATGACACGTTGATCGATTGCACCGCGGCGATCCGCCGCACCTTGCACGCGCTTACCGGGCGCGACGACCTCTGGCCGTTGTGGGATTTGATCACCGAGGAGCACGTCGCGCTCGTTGTCGCCGGGAAGCTCGGCTACGACGTGATGCATCACCGGCGCACTGAGTGTTTCCTCGCCGAGTTGGGGATCTTCGGGGACTCCGCGCAAGTGAGCGCGTTCGAGGCGCGCCGGCGGGAGATTTTGGCGCGGTCCTGGCGGTTATTCGATGATGTTCTTCCCTGTCTTGAATGGCTGCGTGCTGCTGGGCTGCAGCTCGCTGCCGTGACGAACGCCTCAGGGGTTCATCAGCGGCAGAAAATCGCGGAACTCGGGCTCGCGCCGTTTTTCGACCATGTCGCGATCGCGGGCGAGGTCGGGGTCGCGAAACCCGATCCGGTGATGTTCCACTCGGTGTGCTTGGCGCTGGACTGCCCGCCGGAACGCACGGTGCACGTCGGGGACAAGCTCGACACCGACGCCATCGGCGCGTTCGGCGCCGGGCTCGGCGCGGTGTGGCTCGATCGCGACGGGACCAGTCGCACCGGCGAGCGCGCGCCCGAGGGAGTACACACGGTGACGGGCCTCGACGAGCTTCCTGAGCTGCTGGTTTCGGAGTACGCGACCGTCGGCGTGCCCGCCCCGAGGACGGCGGGGACCCCCGCTGCGACGGTCCGCGGCGGGATGTTCTAGTATTTCTTCTCGTGCGGCACTGACCTGGGCAACCGGGAAAGTACCTCACTGGGGTATGGTGTAATTGGCAGCACGACTGGTTCTGGTCCAGTTAGTCTAGGTTCGAGTCCTGGTACCCCAGCTGCAGAGAGGACCCCCTCTCGGAAGTGCGAAATCGCTTCTGGTAAGTTCTCTCTCGCAAGAAAAGCCCCGGAAACGGGGAAGTTCCTAAGCCCCCGTCGTCTAGCGGCCTAGGACGCCGGCCTCTCACGCCGGTAGCGTGGGTTCGAATCCCATCGGGGGTACAGCCAGCCCGGTTGATCTTTTTGATCAACCGGGTTTTGTTGTGTTTATGGGGAAATACCGGGGTTGGTGGGGCGGGCGGGGCTCGTGGGGATGAGGTCGGGTGCCCCGCGGGGTCTCGCTGTGTGACGCAGGTTGCGGTGTGCGGGCCACCGGGGAGTGGGCCTGGGCGTGGGCGGGGTTGCGGCGGGGCGGTGGGCGCTCGGCGGCTGGGGGACTACGGGCTGGCAAAGCCGGCTTGATGCTGCGGGCGGGCAAGGGTGCTTTGGGGCTGGGCTGGCAGAGGCGAGTTGCCCGCGAGCGCTGAGGGCAAGTGCCGTGAGCGGGAGCTGCGTGGCGGGCTTGGGGAGGTCGGAATTTCGTGCCAGCGCGGGGCGGGGGCTTTGGGGGATGAGGGGAGTTGTGCGCTCGTGCGGGGCGGCTGCGGGCCGAGACTGCGGCCCGCGCGGCAAGGGGAACCGTGGGCGGGCGGCTGGCACAAAGCGCTATAGGCAAGCGATGGCTGGGGGAGGCTGGCGGAAAGCGCTGTGGGCCAGCGATGACCGGGGCGGCGGGCGCAAAGCGCTATAGGCAAGCGATGACTGGGGGCGGCTGGCGCAAGCGCTGTAGGCCAGCGATGGCTGGGGACGGCGGGCGCAAAGCGCTGTGGGCCAGCAAAAGCCGAGAGTTGAAGGCGAGCGAAGGCCGTAGGAGCGGCGGGCCTGTGGGCAAGGAAGCCGCCGGCCGCGCGCAGGGAAGCCACCGGCGCGCAGGGAAGTCCGGCTCAATTCTCCTGTGCGCCGCCGAACATCGCGGCTGCGGAGCGGCCGTTGGTCTGGTTTTCCGTGACATATGGGCGGAGTTCGGCTTCGTACCGGGCGAAAGCCTCCGCGTGATCCGCGATCGCCAGATGACGGGCCAGCGAGCGCGCGCCGAGCAGGGCTTGGGAAGTGCCCATGCCTGCCGCGGGTGCGGCGCAGTATCCGGCGTCTCCCAGCAGGGCGATTCGGCCGGTCGACCAGCTGTCCAAATGCACCTGCGCATTCGAGCTGAAGTAGAAGTCCGAAGCTTCCGACATCGCCTCCAGCAACCGAGGGGTGTGCCAGGTGTCACCGGCGAAAGCGGTGCGCGTCGCGGCTTCCTGGTCGGCTCTGGGGAGGCGGTCTAGGGCTCCCGAAGGAGTTCCGAAGGACAGGCTCACGGTGAGACGGTCCGGATCCGCTGAGTTGAACAGGTACACCGCAGTGCCATTGAAGGCACGGAGGAGTCCGCTGTGGTCCAGGGCCAGGAAGTTGGGCATGGTGAAGCCCGCCCCGGAGAGGCCTAGGTGGTGCAGCGCCGCTGAGTGCGGGGCGAAGGCCAGTTGGCGGACTTTCGAGTACACGCCGTCGGCGCCGAAGACCAGGTCGTAGGGCTCCGCGGAGCCGTCGGTGAGTTCGGCGGTTACTGCGGCCTCAGTTTGCGTCAGCGACGTGATCGAGGTGCCGAAGCGGTACTCGACATGATCGACAGTCAGTTTGTACAGCAGCTCGTTCAGGACGTGTTTCGGGACCTCCAGCTCACCGGCGAAAGCTTCGGCGGGGAGCTGGTCTACCTGGGTGCCGTCGCGGTCGAGGATGGCGGTTCCGGTCATTTTCGTGTCGTGGCGGCGGACCGCGTCGAGGATGCCCAGTTCGGACAGGACATCGAAGGCGGCGCCGCGGAAATCCACGGCGTAGCCGGTGTGCCGGAGGGTGGGGGCGCGTTCGACGAGCGTCACGTGGTGGCCGGAGCGGGTGAGGAGTTCGGCGAGGGTCGTGCCGGCCACGCCGGCGCCGGAGATGAGGACGTTCATGAGGTGAACGTAGACCAGGTTTGTCCATTTGGTCAAACCATTTGGTCAAACCAAGCGGGCAAGCTAGGCTGCGCCCATGGGCAATCGCGAGGATCTGCTGGCCGGGGCGAAGCGGTGCTTGGTCGAGCGGGGCTGGGGCAACACGACGGTGCGCGACATCGCCGCCGCGGCGGGGGTCAGCCACGCGGCTATCGGGTATCACTTCGGGTCGCGGGACGCGTTGTTGACGCAGGCGCTCGTGGCCGCCGTTGACGAGCTCGGCGGCGAGGTGGCGGATTCGTCGTTCGACATGTCCGAGCAAGGGTTGAAGCGGATGATCGGCAGCTTCAGTGAGCATCGGGCGTTGTGGGTGGCTCAGCTGGAAGCGCTGGTGCAGGCGGAGCGGTCGCCGGATGTGCGCGAGCATCTCGTGCAGGGGCTGCGGGAGGCTCGCAAAGGCGGGGCGGTGCAGAGCGCGCTGGTGATCGGGCTGATGGTGCAGTGGCTGCTTGACCCGGAGGAAGCACCGTCGGCGAAAGAGGTGGCCGACGGGATTCGTGCGGTGGCGGCGGAAATTTAGACCCAGACCGCGTCGGCGGGATTTCCGGCCGGGGGTTCGCCGCCGGCCTCGGCGAACGCGGTCAGGGCGTCGACCAGGCCGCGGCGGGCGGATTCGGGCATTTTCTCCACGATGGCGGCGATTTCGCGACGCCGTCGATGGGTGACGACGCGGACGATTCGGTCGCCCTCCTGGGTGAGTTCGATGACGACCTCGCGCCGGGACGACGGATTGCCCAATCGGGCGACCAGCGCGACCGCGACCAGGCGGTCGATCATCCGGCTCGCGGTGGAAGGCGTGACGCTGAGATGCTCGGCGAGCGCGGCCTGTTTCAGCGGACCGCGGGAATGCAGCACCACCAGCAGCCGGAATTGCGGCACGGTGATGAGGTCGCCGGCCGAGGCGATCGACCGCGCGGACACGGCGACTAGCAGGCGGGACGCGGTGAGCACGGCTTCGGTGACCGCGTCGACGTCGTCGGTGCGGGCAGGAATCGGCGCGCGAGACATGCGACCAGTGTGCCGTATCCTGCGGCGGATTCCGCTCGATAACCGTGCTGGGCAACGAATCAGGGCGAATAGGGCCTCATCAACTGCCCCGCGCGGTTGAAAAAGAAACGACCCCGCCGTCCCGGAGAACGGGAGGCGGGGTCGTCCGGAGCTGGCTCAGAGACCGGCGAAAGCCTGGTCCACGAACTGCTTGTGCTGATCCGCCCACTGCTTCGCGGCGGTCTTTTCCTGGCCCTTCGGTGCCTTCTGGATCGCGTCCTCGAGCGAACCGAGGTCCGCGTCCGACATCTTCAGCTTCTTGGCCACGCCGGCGAGCGCCGGGAAGTCCTTGTCGAAGCCCTTGCGGCCCAGCGCGTGGATCTGCTCGCCCTTGCCCATGGCGCCCTTCGGGTCCTTGAGATCCTTGAGCTGGTAGCGCGAGTACGCCCAGTGCGGGTGCCACAGCGTCACGACGATCGGCTTCTTCGCCTTGATCGAGCTGTCGAGCGCGGCCAGCATCGCGGTGGTCGACGAGTTCTGCAGGGTCATCGCGCCGTCGAGGCCGTACTGCGGGATCGCGTCCTTCTGCACGATGCCGGTCTCGCCCGCGCTCGCCTCGATGCCGGTGATCTTGCCGCCGAACATGCTCGCCTTGTCCTTGAGGTCGGCGATGCTGTTGACGTCGTTCACGTAGTCCGGCACCGCGAGGTTGAGGGTCGCGTTGTCGTACCAGACGCCGAGGTCTTCGAGCTTGTCCTTGTACTGGTCCCAGTACTGCTTGTGCGTCGCGGGCAGCCACGAGTCGAGGAACAGGTCGACGTCGCCCTTCGCGAGGCCCGCGTAGATCGGGCCGACGTCGAGCATCTGTGTCTTGACCTTGTAGCCCTTCTCCTCCAGCACCGCCTGGTACAGGTTGGTGAGGGCGACGTCCTCGTCCCAGTTGATGTAGCCGATGGTGACGCTCTTGGCTTCCTGGCTGTTGCCCGACTGGGACTCCCGGCCGCCGCACGCCGCGGTGAGGCCGACCAGGGCCGTCACGGCGGCGCCCACGGCGAAGATCCGGCTGAGCCGTTTCGAAGTGCGCACTCGTTCGTCCTTTCTCGTTGCGGTGGAGGTGGATCAGGCCGCGTCGGCCCGGCGAAGGGCGCGGCCCACCGCGGAGCGCGCCCCCAGCGAGGAAGTGAGCCGGTCGAGATAGATGGCCAGCACGACAACGCCGAGACCGGCGTTGAAACCCAGGTCCAGCTTCAGGCTCGTGACCGCCGCGTACACCTCGGCGCCGAGCCCGGGCGCGCCGACCATGCCGGAGATCACGACCATCGACAGCGACAGCATGATGATCTGGTTGATGCCGGCCATGATCGACGGCATCGCGAGCGGGATCTGGATCTCCCGCAGGATCCGCCCCGGCGGAGAGCCGAACGCCTCGCCCGCCTCGACCATTTCCGGGTCGACCTGGCGGATGCCGAGTTCGGTCAGCCGCACGCCCGGCGGCAGCGAGAACACGACGGTCGCCACCACGCCCGGCACCGGGCCGATCGAGAAGAAGAAAATGACCGGGATCAGGTAGACGAACGCGGGCAGCGTCTGCATGAAGTCCAGTACCGGCTTCACGATCCGGCTCACCGTTTCGTTGCGCGCGGCCGCGATCCCGACCGGCACCGCGATCGCCACCGCGACCACGCCGGAAATCAGCACCTGCGACAGCGTCTGCATCGCGGACGGGAATTCGCGCAGGCTGTCGATGAGCGCGAACCCGATCGCCGAGCCGAGGCCGAACTTCCAGCCGCGCAGCCACCAGCCGAGCCCGGCGAACACCACGACCAGCACCGGCCACGGCAGCCAGGTCAGCCCCGAGGCGAGCCCGGTGACCGCGCCGTTGACGATCTTGTCGACGAAATCGAAGAACGGGCCGATGTTGCCCTGCAGCCAGTCGATGATCGCCTTGAACCAGGTGCCGACGGGAATCTGCGGCAGGTCGCCGACGAGGACGTTGTCAGACACGGGCGTTCACCTCCTGGTCGTCGTTTTCTCCTGTGCTCAGCGCGTTCAGCAGCGCCTCGCGGGTCACCATGCCGAGCAGCGCGCCGTCGGCGTCGACCACCGCGAGCGGCGCGGGCGCGGACGCGGCGTGGCCGAACAGGTCGGCCATCTGCGTTTCCGGGCCGGTGCGGGCGGCGGAACGGTCGACGATTCCGGCGATCGTTTCCGTGCCCTGGTCGGCGGCTTCGCTCACCGAGCGCCGGTCGACCGCGCCGGCGAACTTGCCGTCCTCGGTCACCAGCACGCCGGCGAGTTCGTTCCGGCGCATCGTTTCCAGCGCTTCGGCGGGCGTTGTCGCCGGGGTGAACGAGATTTCCGCGGGCTTCATCACGGCGGACGCGGTGAGCACCCGGGTGCGGTCGACGTCGCGCACGAACTTCGCGACGTAGTCGTCGGCCGGTTCGGTGAGCATTTCCTGCGCGGTCGACACCTGCACGATCCGGCCGTCGCGCATCATCGCGATCCGGTCGCCGAGGCGCATGGCCTCGTTGAGGTCGTGCGTGATGAACACGATCGTCTTGCCCAGCTGCCGCTGCAGCATCAGGAGCTGGTCCTGCATCTCCTTGCGGATCAACGGGTCCAGCGCGCTGAACGCCTCGTCCATCAGCAGGATCTCGGTGTCCGCGGCCAGCGCGCGGGCGAGGCCGACGCGCTGGCGCATCCCGCCGGAAAGCTGACCGGGCAACCGGTCCTCCCATCCGGTGAGCCCGACCATCTCCAGCGCTTCGGCGGTGCGTTCGCGCTGCCGCTCGCGCGGCGCGTTCTGCACGCTCAGCCCGTAGGCGACGTTCTCCGCGACCGTCCGGTGCGGGAACAGCGCGAAGTGCTGGAACACCATGCTCATCCGCCGCTGGCGCAGTTCGCGCACCTGCGCGGCGGACTTGTCGGTGAGGTCGATGTCGTCGACCAGGACCCGGCCGGAAGTGGCCGGGAGCAATCCGTTCAACGTGCGCAGCAGGGTCGACTTGCCCGAACCGGACAGCCCCATCACCACGAAAATTTCGCCGCGCTCCACGGTGAAGGAGGCGTCGATCACCGCCGCGGTCACGCCGGGCAGCTCCAATTCGGCGCGATCGGCGCCGTTCTCCAGCTTGCCGACCGCCTCTTCCGCCCGGCGGCCGAACACTTTGTACAGCTTCTCCACACGAACTATCGGCACAGTCGTCTCATGTTCTCGCATTCGGGGTCCTTTGCCGGGCGACATGATTGCATAGACCAACACTGATCGGAGCCGATCGCGCGACCGGTTCACCGATGACGGCCGGTTTTCGTGGCCCGGCACCCACTTTCGCCGACGCGGCGCGCCCGCCGCAGAGACACCGGTGCGGCGATCGGGAAAAGCCGGTGTGCGCTGGCGAAACCAGTCCGGATTCGTCTGTTCGCCCGACTGGATTACGCGTGGCCACAGTGTGTGGTTGTCACGTTCGCATAACAACCCGAAAGTCTGTTGTGGACCGTGCGTGGCCTGGGTGATCGCCGACACCTGACGGCCACGCAAGGTGGCGAACCGGGCACAGCAAGGAAACCCCGAAGACCGCTTCGCGCGGACGTTCGCAGTTGCTTGGGGGAACAGGTGATCGATCGGAGACGCGCGCGAGATGGCCGGTGTGATCAGGAAAACGCCGCGGCCTTCCCTCGATTTCCTTCGCGCTGCGCGGATGTGGTCCGGCGGGGACAATGCCCGCGGCCGGGACGGCGGAGGGGGCTCCAGGCCCGCTCATCGTACTCGGGATCCGGACGGGCAAGCGTGCCAACGGATCTTGAGAGCGGTCGCCGCAACGCTCTTCTGCCGCTTCGAAATCGGCGGCGCTCACGCGTGCGGGCGGCCGAGTCGGGCGACCCCGGCTGCCGGACAGTGCCTCCGGGGCGGGAAAAACGGGCAGAGATGCGACAAGCCCCGCCCGGGGAGAAGCCGGGCGGGGCTTGTCTTCAGGTTCCGGAAAGCCGGAGTTACTTCTTCTTCGCAGCCGAGGTGCGCTTGGCCGGAGCCTTCTTCGCGGTCGCCGTGGTCTTCTTGGCGGCCGGCTTGGCAGCGGCCTTCGCCCGCGTGGTGGTGGCCTTCGGAGCCGCCTTGGCCGCGGTGGCCTTGGTGGCGGTCGCCTTGGCGCGGGTGGTGGTGGCCTTCGCGGCGGTGGCCTTGGCGGGAGCCTTGGCCGCGGTGGCGCGGGTGCGGGTCGCGGCCGGCTTGGCGGCGGCGGCCTTGGCGCGAGTGGTGGTCGTCGCCGTGGCGCGGGTGGCGGTCGCCTTCGCGGTGCTGGCGGTCGCACGCTTCACGGCAGTCGCCTTCGGCAGCTTCTTCGAGCCGGAGATGACGTCCTTGAACGTGGTGCCCGCGCGGAACGCCGGAACGTTGGTCTTCTTGACCCGCACGGCTTCGCCGGTGCGCGGGTTGCGAGCGGTGCGGGCGGCACGCGCGCGCTTCTCGAAGACGCCGAAGCCGGTGATGGTGACCTTTTCGCCCTTGTGGACGGTGCGGATGATGATGTCGACGAGACCGTCGACGGCTTCCGCGGCTGCCTTCTTGTCGCCGATGCGCTCCGACAGAGCTTCGATCAGCTGGGCCTTGTTGGCCATTCCAGTTCCTCCAACCAGAACTTGTTTTATACGGCCATACAGGCCGAACGCAGTCATTATCACCCATAGACTTCGCAAGTCCAATCGGGACCTGCCTTTTTCGTTGCCGCGTCCGGATTGCCGACGGCCCTCCGAAGGCTCGCGGCTCCGGATTCTTTCACTGGCCGGAAGACCCGCGAGAGTGCTTGCGGCATCGGCAAAGTCGCATGTAGACACCCGCTGTCCTGCGGTTTTGTCTCTTCTTGAGGTTCTCCGGCGGGGTCGCGCGCGGCCGCCGCGACGACCCCCGAAGCGGCCGGACGGTCTACTGAGGACGATCGAAAACCGCGCGAAAAACGCTGTCCCCCACGGGCGTGGCGGGAGGCGCTCTGGGTTGGTGCGCGGCGTCAGGGGTTCCTCGAGCGGGTCGTCGGCGAGGCGGTCCGCTGCCGATCGGGTGCCGGGTTTGGGTCTCATCCGTTCGATCGGGTCCGGGGCCAAGGCCGCGCGGCGACTGCGCCGGGGGAATCGCGCACGGGGGGCGGAAACGTTCGCGGTGCCGGGTTCGGCGGCGGTTCGGGGTCGAGCCGCGGTGTGTTTCGCGCGGAGTGCGTTCGGCGTGTGCCGCGTCGGGGAGGGTTGCCGGTGCGCGAAAAGGTCGTCTCCCGCGGGTGCGGTGGAGAGGAGGCCGAGGGGTTGGGCTTGGCGGCAGAGGAGTTCTCGGAGTGCAGAGCCGGGCTGCTGATCCCGCGCCGGGTTTGGGTCTGATGCGTTCGTTTGGTCCGGAGACCAAGGCCGCGGCGGTGACTCTGCCGGGGGAATCGCGCACCGGGACGGAACGTTCGCGGCTCCGGGTGCTCGTTCGGCGGCGCACTGGGCGGAGAGGCGGCTGGGGATTGAAGCGGGGCGGCAGGGGCTTCCCGGGCGAGTCGGCTGGCTGCTGATCGCGCGCCGGGTTTGCGGCCGATGTGTTCGATCGGTTCGGAGACCGGCACGACCGCTGTGCCGAAGGGATCTCGCAACGGGGGAGGCGGAACGTTCGCGGTGCCCGGTTCTTGTTCGGCGACGCTTTAGGCCCAGGCGCGGTGTGCTTGGAGCGGCGTGCGTTCGCCGGAAGCCGCGTCGGGTGAAGATCGGCGGTACGAAAAAGGCCGCCTCCCGCCGGAGCGGCGGGGAGGCGGCCTGGGGTTGGCGCGTGGTGGGAGCGGGGCGTCAGAGGCGTTCCTGGAGAGCGTCGGCGGCGGCGAGGAGATCCGCGGCCCACCGCGCGCCGGGCTTGCGCCCTATACGTTCGATCGGCCCGGAGACCGACACCGCCGCCACGACCGTGCCGGAGGAATCGCGCACCGGGGCCGAAACGCTCGCGACGCCCGGCTCGCGTTCGGCGACGCTTTGGGCCCACCCGCGGCGGCGCACTTCGAGCAGAGTGCGTTCGCCGTAAACCGCGTCGGCGAGGATCGTCCGCTGCGTGTGCGGATCCGACCACGCGGCAAGGACCTTCGCGCCCGAGCCCGCCGTCATCGGCAGGCGCGAACCGATCGGAACCGTGTCGCGCAAACCGCTCGGCGGTTCCGCGGTCGAAACGCACACGCGCTGCACGCCGTCGCGCCGGTAAAGCTGAACGCTTTCGCCGGTGATGTCGCGAAGCTTCGGCAGCACCGAACTCGCCGCGTCGAGCAACGGGTCGGTCGAGCCGCCCGCGAGTTCGGCGAGCGCGGTGCCCGGCCGCCAGCGCCCGTCCGGCCCTCGCCGCAGCAGGCGATGCACTTCGAGCCCGACCGCGAGCCGGTGCGCGGTCGCGCGAGGAAGCCCGGTGCGCGTGCAGAGTTCCGCCAGCCCGCACGGGTCCTCGGCGACGGCCTGCAGCACGGCCACGGCTTTGTCCAGTACTCCGATACCGCTATGCTGTCCCACGACGCGATACTATCTTCCCGCACTGTGGGAAGTCCAGAATCTGGGAAAAACGAAACCCGGAGCCGCGGACAGCCGCGGCTGCCCCCTCCTCACCGGCACCGTCCGGGTTCCGTGCTCCCGGCCGATCCCGAGGAAGGAGCCGGAGATGACCAGCCCCACCGGCAAGGCTCGTACGCTGGCGGAGAAGGTGTGGGACAGCCACCTCGTGCGCCGAGGCGAAGGCGCCGAACCGGATCTGCTCTACATCGACCTCCACCTGGTGCACGAAGTGACCAGCCCGCAGGCGTTCGACGGACTGCGGCTGGCCGGGCGGCCGGTGCGCCGCCCCGACCTCACCATCGCCACCGAGGACCACAACGTCCCCACGGTGGACATCGACCTCCCGATCGCCGACCCGGTGTCCCGCACCCAGGTCGACACGCTTCGCCGCAACTGCAAGGAGTTCGGCGTCCGGCTGCACCCGATGGGCGACGCCGAACAGGGCATCGTGCACGTGATCGGACCGCAGCTCGGGCTGACCCAGCCCGGAACCACCGTGGTGTGCGGCGACAGTCACACCTCGACGCACGGCGCGTTCGGCGCGATGGCGTTCGGCATCGGCACTTCCGAGGTCGAGCACGTGCTCGCCACCCAGACGCTGCCGCTGCGGCCGTTCAAGACGATGGCGATCAACGTCGACGGCTCGCTGCAGCCGGGTGTCACGGCGAAGGACGTGATCCTCGCGGTGATCGCCAAAATCGGCACCGGCGGCGGTCAGGGCTACGTCCTGGAGTACCGCGGCAAGGCCATCGAAGAGCTGTCGATGGAAGCCCGGATGACCATCTGCAACATGTCGATCGAGGCGGGCGCGCGCGCCGGCATGATCGCGCCGGACGAAACGACCTTCGCCTACCTCAAGGGCCGTCCGCACGCGCCGAAGGGCGAGGACTGGGACGCCGCCGTCGCCGCCTGGCGCGAACTGCGCACCGACGAGGGCGCGGAATTCGACGCCGAAGTCCACCTCGACGCGGACCAGCTGACGCCGTTCGTGACGTGGGGCACCAACCCCGGACAGGGCCTGCCGCTGGGCGATTCCGTGCCGGACCCGGCCGCGATCCCCGACGAGAACGCGCGCTTCGCCGCCGAGAAGGCGCTGTCCTATATGGATCTGAAGCCGGGCACCCCGCTGCGCGAGATCGCCGTGGACACGGTCTTTCTCGGCTCCTGCACCAACGGCCGGATCGAGGACCTGCGCGCCGCGGCGGAGGTGCTGCGCGGGCGGAAGGTGGCCGATTCGGTCCGGATGCTCGTGGTGCCCGGTTCGATGCGGGTGCGCAAGACCGCCGAGGAGGAAGGCCTGGACAAGATCTTCTCCGAGGCGGGAGCCGAATGGCGGCAGGCGGGCTGCTCCATGTGTCTCGGGATGAACCCGGACCAGCTCGCCCCCGGCGAGCGCAGCGCGTCCACCTCCAACCGCAACTTCGAGGGACGGCAGGGCAAGGGCGGGCGCACGCACCTCGTCTCGCCGCTCGTGGCCGCCGCCACCGCCGTGCGCGGGACGCTGTCCTCGCCCGCCGACCTGCCCGCCTGACTTCCCGGAGAGGAGCTCCCACCATGGAACCGTTCACCCAGCACACCGGGATCGGGGTCCCGCTGCGCCGGTCCAACGTGGACACTGACCAGATCATCCCGGCCGTCTACCTCAAGCGCGTGACCCGCACCGGATTCGAGGACGGGCTGTTCGCCGCCTGGCGAGCCCAGGACGACTTCATCCTCAATCAGGAACCGTTCAAGAACGGCTCCGTGCTCGTCGCCGGACCGGACTTCGGGACCGGTTCGTCGCGCGAGCACGCCGTGTGGGCGTTGATGGACTACGGCTTCCGGGTCGTCATCTCGTCCCGGTTCGCCGACATCTTCCGCGGCAACTCCGGCAAGGGCGGCCTCGTCGCCGCGCAGTGCGAGCAGTCGGATGTCGAACTGCTCTGGAAGCTGCTGGAGAACGAGCCCGGCACCGAGGTGTCGGTGGACCTCGAAGCCAAGACCGTGCGGGCCAAGGACTTCACCGCGCCGTTCCAGATCGACGACTACGTCCGCTGGCGACTGCTCGAAGGACTCGACGACATCGCGCTGACTCTGCGCCACGCGGGGGACATCGACGCGTTCGAGTCCCAGCGGCCTTCGTGGAAGCCCGCGACGCTTCCCGCCGCGACCTCCTGACCCGCGCCGCCGGGGTGCGGATTCCCTGCTCGGAAAGGGAATCCGCCCCCGGCGGGCCCCCGCTTCGCCCACGCCAAACGGCACCTCCCAAGACCGGAAACGGGTCCTTCGGGAGGGCGGAACCGTTCCCGCCGCAAGGGAAAATTTCGCGTGCCGTTTGGAATTTGTGCTGTCTTGGTAATACCGTGTGCGTTAGCCGGCCGACCTGGCCGTGGACGAAGAGTTCTTCTTGGAGGGACTGGAATGGCCAACAAGGCCCAGCTGATCGAGGCGCTGTCGGAGCGTTTGGGCGACAAAAAGGTTGCTTCGGAGGCCGTCGACGGTCTCGTCGACATCATCATCCGGACGGTCAACAAGGGCGAGAAGGTGAACATCACCGGCTTCGGGGTGTTCGAGAAGCGCGCTCGGGCCGCCCGCACCGCGCGGAACCCGCGCACCGGCGAAACCGTGCGAGTGAAGAAGACGAACGTTCCGGCGTTCCGCGCGGGCACCACGTTCAAGGACGTGATTTCCGGTTCGAAGAAGCTGCCGAAGGCCACGGCGGCGAAGCGGGCCACCGGCACCACCGCGCGCGCCACCACCACTCGCGCCGCGTCGACGACCGCCACGCGCAGCACCCGTGCCACGGCGGCGAAGCCCGCTGCCACGCGCACCCGCGCCACCGCGGCCAAGGCTCCCGCCAAGGCCGCCGCGGCGAAGACGACGACGCGTGCGACGGCCGCGAAGTCGACCACCACGCGCGCCAAGGCGGCCCCGAAGGCCGCCACCACCACGCGGGCGAAGGCAGCCGCCAAGCCTGCCGCCAAGACCACTGCGGCAGCGAAGAAGACCACGGCCGCGGCCAAGAAGGCCCCGGCGAAGCGGACTTCGGCGGCCAAGAAGAAGTAGCCCGGTATTCGTTGCTTCGCGGCAGGGCCCCGACCTCGGGTGAGGTCGGGGCCCTGCCGCGTTTCCGGAGGCTTGTGGGGCTGGACGGGTGGACGGGTGGAAACGGTGTGGTGGGGCTGGGTTTCGCGGGGCGGGCCAGGTGTTGCGGGGGTTGAGGTTTCGGCTGGGCGGGGTCCGGCGGGGAGGTGAGCCGGGCTGAGCTGTTGTGCTGGAGGGTCGCGAGATCGCGCGGGGCTGGCTGCGCGAAGGACGGGCAGGGGCGGACCGAGGTGTTGCGGGGCCGAGGTTTCGGGGGCCCGGCTGGGTGCGACGGCTCGGGGATGTCGGGCTGGAGGAGAAACGGTTGTGACGGCGGGCTGCTGAGCCAGCAGGGCAGGCGGGCGCGGAGCTGTTGCGGCTGCCGGATTGCCGGGCAGGGCAAGTGTGCGGAGATCGAGAACTCGCTGCGCCGCAGGGGGTCGCGGCGTTGCGGCCCGACGCCGTTGTGGCAGCGGGAAGACAGCGTTTCCCGAGGTCGGAGCTGCGAAGCCCGCGAAAAGAACCCGCCGGATTGCTGATAAGACAACAGTTCCAGACGGTCGCGGCCGCCTGCCGAGCCGGGCCGGGAAGGCAATCGGATTGGCTAATCCGACGGCCGGAGATAAATCCCCGCCGGGGTAATTAAACCCTCCCGAGGGGCTGTCTCGGACGTCGCTTATGCCGGGACCGGGGATAAGTCCTGAGCGCCGCTCAGCAATATCGGTCTCTATAGAATCCGCGGCCCGGCGAATGGCGGACAGCCGCGCTTATGAGAAGGGCCCGGCGCCGCCGAAGCGACGCCGGGCCCCGCGAAAAGATCAGCTTGCCGAGGGCACCGGAGCGGGAAGGGGGCTCGGGTAATAATCCGCGCCCACCAGAACCGGTCCGTCGTCGCCGGGACAGAAAGACAGGACCCACAGCGAGCCCTTCTTGCTCGGCACCACTCCGTCGCGGGCGGCGGGCAGCTCAAGGCCGTCCCGGTCGGCCAGAGCGCTCACCAGGTCCGGGATCACCCCGCCCTGGCTGCTGATGAGGGGAGTGCCTCCCTCGGCCGCGATCGCCAGCAGGCGGCGGATTCCCAGCAGGGGGTCGGGCCAGTAGCCCTCTTCCGACAGCAGCGGCTCGTGCGCGACCTCGACGCCGAGTGCGTCCGCGACTCCGCCGACGGTCTGCACGCACCGCAGCCGCGGGGCGGAGAACACCCGGTCGGGGCCGAAGAGCGGCAGCAGGTCTCGCAGTGCCGCGGCTTGGCGTTGACCCGCCTCAGAGAGCGGGCGGAGGTCGTCGTCGCCGGTCCAGTCTTCGCGTTTGCCCGCTTTGGCGTGGCGCACCAGCAACACGGTCGTCGGCGCGGGCGGGAGGGCGCAGAACTCGCGCAGCACCCGGACATCCGCCGGTCGCGTGAGCAGCTGCTCGGCCGCGACCGGGTCCAGCCAGCGCAGTTCGTCGACCTCTTCGTTGGGCTCGAAGGCTCCGGAAACGGCTTCGCCGCTGAAGTAGTCGACGCTCTTGTTCAGCAGCCGCCCATTGTTCTTCGCGGGGACCTCGTACCTCGTCTGGGCGACATAGCGGCCCAGCACCGCGCGGAATCCGGTCTCCTCGGCGATCTCGCGCACCGCGGTGGCCGCGATCGTCTCGCCGGGGTCGACCTTTCCCTTCGGCAGCGACCAATCGTCGTAGCGGGGCCGGTGCACGAGGGCGACCTCGAACCCGTCCCCGGCGCGGCGCCAGAGCACCGCGCCGGCGGCCCGGACGTCCACGCTCATCCGACGGCCCCGTGCCGCTTCGCGAGTTCGAGCTGGTGGTCGCGCACCTGCGAACCGGCGGCCGGGAACGGCTGCCATTCGCCTGAGGAACTGAGGACCCAGCAGCGCGTGTGCGGGTCGAGCGCCGAATCGAATACGTCGTCCAGTTGCCGGGTCAGCCTCGGGTCCTTGACCCGCACCAGCGCCTCGATCCGGCGGTCGAGGTTGCGGTGCATCATGTCCGCGCTGCCGATCCAGTGCGTGCCGCCCGCGCGGAAGTGGAACACCCGCGAATGCTCGAGGAACCGGCCGAGGATCGAGCGGACGCGGATGTTCTCGCTCAAGCCTTCGACGCCCGGCTTCAGCGAGCAGATCCCGCGCACCACCACGTCGACCGGAACGCCGGCTTGCGAAGCGTGGTACAGCGCGTCGATCACCTGCTCGTCGACGAGCGAGTTGCACTTGATCCGGATGCCCGCTTCGAGCCCGGCGCGCGCGAGTTCGATCTCCTCGCCGATCGCGCGCACGATGCCGCGGCGGATGCCGTGCGGCGACGTGAGGATCGTGCGGTAGGTGTCCTGGCGCGAGTAGCCGGTGAGGACGTTGAACAGGTCCGTGATGTCCGCGCCGATGCTCGGGTCCGCGGTGAGCAGGCCGAGGTCTTCGTACAGCCGCGCGGTCTTCGGGTTGTAGTTGCCGGTGCCGATGTGGCAGTAGCGGCGGATGGTCGACCCCTCCTGCCGCACCACCATCGACACCTTGCAGTGCGTTTTGAGGCCCACCAAGCCGTACACGACGTGCACGCCCGCGCGTTCCAGCGTGCGCGCCCAGGTGATGTTGGCCTGCTCGTCGAACCGCGCCTTGATCTCCACCAGCGCCACGACCTGCTTGCCCGCCTCGGCGGCGTCGATCAGCGCGTCCACGATCGGCGAATCGCCGGACGTCCGGTACAGCGTCTGCTTGATCGCCAGCACCTTCGAATCGGCCGCGGCCTGTTCGATGAACCGCTGCACGCTCGTGGAGAACGAATCGTACGGGTGGTGCACCAGGACGTCGCCCTCGCGCAGCGTCGCGAAAACGCTCTTGGGCGTCTCGCGTTCGCCGAACGCCGGATGCGTCGCGGGCACGAACGGCCGGTCCTTCAGTTCCTTGCGGTCGACCCCGGACAGCTGGAACAGGCAGGTGAGGTCGAGCAGCCCGGGCACCTCGACGACGTCCTCGGGGTCGACTTCCAGCTCGCGCAGCAGCAGTTCGAGCATGTGCTCGCTCATGTCCTGCGCCACTTCGAGCCGCACCGGCGGGCCGAACCGGCGTTGCGCCAGCTCGCGTTCCAGCGCCTGCAACAGGTCCTCGTCGCGGTCTTCCTCGACCTCGAAGTCGGCGTTGCGGGTGACGCGGAAGACGTGGTGCTCGGTGACCTCCATGCCGGTGAACAGATCGCTCAGGTGCGCGGAGATCAGTTCCTCGAGCGGAAGGAAGGTGGCGGTCCGGCTGCCGCGTTCGGTTTCCACGCGCATCAGCCGCGGCACGTTGCTCGGCACCTTCACGCGCGCGAACCGTTCGAGCCCGCCTTGGGGATCCCGCACGGTGACCGCGAGGTTGAGCGACAGCCCCGAGATGTACGGGAACGGGTGTGCCGGGTCTACCGCGAGCGGGGTGAGCACCGGGAAGATCTGCTCGGAGAAGTAGCTCGACAGCCGGAGCTGGTCGGCCCCGGACAGGTCGGCCCAGCCGACGAGCCGGATGTCCTGCTCGGCCAATTGCGGGCGCAGGTGGTCCTCGAACGCGGCGGTGTGCCGCTCGACCAGGTCCTGGTTGCGCTTGGCGATGTAGTCCAGCTGTTCGCGCGGCGTGAGCCCGTCCGCGCTGCGCACCGACAGGCCGGTGCCGTCGCGCCGTTTCAGCCCGGCGACCCGGACCATGTAGAACTCGTCCAAATTGGACGCGAAAATGGCGAGGAACTTCGCGCGCTCGAGCAGCGGCTGCGATTCGTCCTCGGCCAGCGCGAGCACGCGGGCGTTGAAGTCGAGCCAGGAAAGCTCGCGGTTGAAATAACGGTCGTCGGGAAGCGACTCGACGGCGGTGGGCGCGGACGTGACGGCGGGCGGGGCCGACGGAACGGAGCGGAATTCCTCGCCGCTCTCGGTCGTGGTCCGGCGCGGCCGCACGGCGGCCTTGGTGACGGCGGGCGGCGCGGGGGGTTTCTTCGCCGTGGTGCGCAGCGCGCTCGACGCGGCGGGCTTGCGCTTGGCCGGTTTGGCGTTGTCTTCCGCCGAAGCTGCCTTGGGTTTCGCCTGACGGGCCGCGGCGGAGTCGGCGTTCCCGCGCGAGGTCGCCTTCCTGCCCGCGGAGCGCGGGGCCGGGGACGAGGGGGTCGCGCTGCTGCCGCTCTTCACGCGCCGCCGGGCCGGAGTGCTGCCGTCTTCTGTGCTCACGCTGCCCATTGTTCACTACGAAGCCGCGGTTTGCGCAGGCCGCGATGAAGGTCGAGTGAACACGTCAGCGCGATTGCGCCCGTTCGGCCGGGAGTAATGCCGCGGTGCGCTTCCCGAGACCGAGCTTCGCGGCGTGGCGGAGATCATCTTCGGTGTCGACGTCGCTGCGCAGCGAAGGCAGCGCCTGGGTGAGCGGAATCGCACCGGACGCGCGATGCAGTTCCGCGGAGCCGGCGCCGAACCGCGGGTCGAGCGGTTTTCCCGGAGCGGACAGCAACAGCGTGGTCCCGGTGCCTTGCCGGTCGAACACCACCGCACGGCGGCCCGCGGCTTCGGTCAGCGCCTGCTCCAGATCCACCGCGCGCAACGCGGGGAGATCCGCTTGGAGCGCGCCGACTACTCCGTCCGGCGCGTCCGCGCGCAGCAGCTCCGCGCCGTGCCGCAACGCTTCGTTGAGCCCGCCGCCCGCCGGTTCGGCGACCAGTTCGACGCCGAGACCGGCCAATTCGGACAGCACGGCCGGATCGGCGGTGACGACGAGCACGCGCCGGACCCCGGCGACCGACGTGACCGCGGCGAGGGTGTCGCAGGCCAGCGCCAGCACCAGTTCGGCGTGCCGGTGCGCGGCGACCGCCCCGCGCAGCCGGGACTTCCCCGTGCGCGGCGGTTTCAGCGGCATGACCAGGTCTGCGTCCACCTGTCCATCTTTACCCGAAACCCGCCGGACGCGTGCATGAGCGCACCCTCCCTGGACTGCGCGAACCCGCGGGCGGCAGGATCACCCGGAGCAGAGGCGATCCGAGGAGGAGAACTGTGGCACGGCGTGAGAAGGGCGGATTCTGGGTGGGGCTGGCCGCCGCCGCGTTCTACCCGCTGACCGCGATCGGCAAACGGGTGTACCTCGGCGCGGAGAAAATCCCCCGGGAAGGGCCCGCGATCCTGGTGATGAACCACATCTCGCACCTCGACCCGGCGGTCGACGCGGTGTTCGTGCACCGGCAGAAGCGGGTGCCGCGGTTCTTCCTCAAGGCGAGCCTCAAGGACGTGCCGATCTTCGGCCGGATCGTGACCGGCTCCGGGCAGATCCCGGTGGCGCGCGGGTCGAGCGCGGCCGGCGACAGCCTCAAGGCCGCGCACCAGGCGCTCGAGGAGGGCAAGGTCATCGTGATCTACCCCGAGGGCACCATCACGAAGGACCCGCTGGGCTGGCCGAAGGAGGCCTACAGCGGCGCGGCGCGGCTGGCGCTGCAGAACGACGTGCCGGTGATCCCGATCGCGCGCTGGGGCACGAACAAGATCTTCAACGGCTACACCAAGAAGTTCACGCCGTTCCCGCGCAAGACGGTGACGCACCTGGTCGGCGACCCGATCGACCTGTCCGCGTACCGGGGCGGGAACCCGCGCAGCGCCTCGATGCTGCGCGAGGTCACCGCCGTGCTGATGGACGAGGTGACCCGGCTGCTGGTCGAGATCCGGCAGGAGGAACCGCCGGTGAAGAAGCCGGACACCGACGCCGCGCAGGAGACCAAGAAGCCGGAGGACGGTGCCTGATGGCGGGTTTCGCCGCTGACGTGCAACGGGTCACCGTGCTCGGCGCGGGTTCGTGGGGCACCGCGTTCGCGAAGGTGCTCGGCGACGCGGGCCGGGACGTCACGATGTGGGCGCGCCGGGAAAGCGTCGCGGAGGAGATCCGGGAGCGGCACACCAACGAGTCGTATCTGCCGGGAACGCCGTTGCCGGAGCGGATCACCGCGACCGCCGACGCGGCCGCGGCTTTGGACGGCGCGCAGGCGGTGGTGCTCGGGGTGCCGAGCCAGAGCCTGCGCGCGAACCTCACCGGCTGGCAGCCGCTGCTGCCGCCCGAGGCGATCCTGGTCAGCCTGGCCAAGGGCGTGGAACTGGGCACGCTCAAGCGGATGAGCGAGGTGATCGCCGAACTCGCTCGCGTCGATCCGGGCGAGATCGTGGTGGTGTCCGGGCCGAACCTGGCCCGCGAGATCGCCGACGGACAGCCTGCCGCCGCGGTGCTCGCGTGCGCCGATCACGAGCGGGCGAAAGCGGTGCAGCAGGCGACGTCGAACCAGTATTTCCGGCCCTACACCAACACCGACGTGGTGGGCTGCGAGCTGGGCGGCGCGTGCAAGAACGTGATCGCGCTCAGCTGCGGGATGGCCGCCGGGATGGGCTTGGGCGCGAACACGATGGCCACGCTCATCACGCGCGGTCTCGCCGAAATGGCGCGGCTCGGCGCGAAACTCGGCGCGGACCCGCTGACCTTCGCCGGTCTCGCCGGGCTCGGCGACCTGGTGGCGACGTGCTCGTCGCCGTTGTCGCGCAACCGCACCTTCGGCGAACGGCTCGGCCGCGGCGAAACGCTGGCCGAGGCACAGTCGGCGACCGGCGGACAGGTCGCGGAGGGGGTCGCGTCGTGCTCGTCGATCCGGGAACTGGCGCAGCGGGCCGGGGTCGACATGCCGATCACTGACGCGATGTACCGGGTGTGCCACGAGGGCGTCGACCCGCGGCAGGCGGGCGCGGAGCTGCTCGGACGGTCGCGGAAGCCGGAGTGGAGCTGAGCGCCTCCCGGGTGTGAACCCGCCCTCACCAGGCGCGGTCCAGGGGGTGAGACGGGTTGACCGGGCGGTCCGGGGCTGGTTCTCTGTGCGGCATGCTGACGTGCGAGATGACGATGCGGCCGGGGTCTGACGACCTCCGCCCCGTCATGGGCATGTCGTGTCGCTGTTGTCGGTGAACCCAGCCCGGCCCAGCTCGACACCCCTTCTTCTTCCCGTGAGGACTTTCTTTCATGTTCGCCGTTCCGGACAACACCCTGCTGCGTCCCGAGAACCCCGCCCTGCGCCACCCGGTCCGCGTCGCCGTCGACGTGGCCGCCGACCGGGAACGCTGGGGCAGCCTCCTGCGCTACGACCCCGACGAGCGGTTCTCGGCGCTGGTCGAACGCACTGAGGACCAGGAGATCTGGCTGCTCAGCTGGCTTCCCGGCCAGTACACCGACCTGCACGACCACGCCTTCGCGACCGGCGCGTTCACCGTCGTGTCCGGGCGGCTGACCGAAACCGTCGCGCGGCGTGCCCCGGGCGGGCGCGCGGTGACCGAGGTGCACGGTTTGAGCGCCGGGCAGTCGCGGGTATTCGGGCCGGGCTACGTGCACGAGGTGCGCAACGACGGCCCGGACCCGGCGATCAGCGTGCACGTCTACCGTCAGGGCGGCCGGCAGATGCGGTCGTACCAGGCGAATCCGGTGGATGGTCCGTCCCGGGTGTGATCAGCGGTCGAGGTCGCCGCGCAGCCTGAACTGCCGTTCGATCTCCTCGCGGCCGACGCCCGCGGCGAGCAGAACCTGCAGCAGGATCCGCGATTTCCGCGGGCACAGCCAGCCCGCCATCGTCGCGCCCATGCGGATCAGGCTCGATTCGGACCCGTGAAACCCGTACGTGCTGCGGAAAGTCGGGCCCGCGCCGGTCCGGGACGCGACCACGATCGGTACTTCTGCGGCGGCGATCACGTCCGCTGTTCCCGTCGATACGTGTCCGACGCCGTTGGCAGCGACCACGACGCCGCGCGCGCCGCCCTTGAGCACCATCGACAGCAGTTCGCCCGAATCGTCGAGCCCGGATTCCAGCAGCGGAACGAGATCGACATTCTCGGCTCCCGGCAGCACCGGCAGGCGTGGCGGCGACGGGTGGAAGTAATGCACCGCTCCCTCGGCGACCATGCCGAGGGGACCCGCGGGCCGCGACGAAAACGTTTCGACGTGGCTGGAATGCGTCTTCCGCACCCACCGCGACGCGTGCACGTCGTCGTTGAACGCGACCAGTGCGCCCCGGCCGCGGCTGCGCGGATCGGCGGCGACGGTGAGCGCGGCGAGGATGTTCGCCTGGCCGTCCGGGCTGGGCAGGCTCGGGTTCCGCATCGCGCCGGTGATCACCACCGGCGCGTCGGACGGCCACGTGAGGTCGAACAGGTACGCCGTTTCCTCCAGCGTGTCCGTGCCCTGCACCACCACGAGACCGTCCGCGCCCGCCTCGATCTGCTCGATGCCCCACTGCCGCGTCCGCGCGAGCGTCGCGTAGTCCATCGACGAACTCGACAGCCCGGCGAGCGTCGCCGCGGTGACCTCCATCGGCAGCCGGGAACCGAGGTCTCCCAGCAGATCCTCGGCGCTCAGCCGCGGCACGACGCCGTCTTCGATCGAACGTCCGGGAGCCATCGAGATGGTGCCGCCCAGCGCGGCGACGGCGATGCGAGTCATGCCCGCACTCTATGCGGGCTTTCGCGCCTGCAGGGTGTAGCTCGCGGCGATCCGGCGCGGGTTGTCGCGCAGCCGCCATTCGCCGCCGCCGGCCTCTTCCATTTCGTTCGGCAGCGCGTTCCACGCCGCGGTGTCGTGCTCGGTCAGCCCGGTCAGGATCAGACCCTGGTCGAGCAGCGCGGTGACGATCTCGCCGAGCGAATGGTTCCAGCTGTGCGTGGTCGTCGTGTTCACCGGTTCGTCGGTGTCGACGTACGTGGTGTCGTCGCTGAAGACGAGCGGTTCGTCGTGCTCGAAGTAGTCGTACTTCGGCCACGCGCGTTCGGATTCCTCGTCGAGCGTCCACAGCATCGGGTGGCCTTCTCGCAGGAACAGCCGTCCGCCCGGCCGCAGCAAGCGCGCGACGACCTCCGCCCACGGCGCGATCTTCGGCAGCCAGCAGAGCGCGCCGATCCCGGTGTACACCAGGTCGAACGCGTTCTCGCCGAACACTTTCACCGCGTCGTAGACGTTCGCCTCGTGGTAGTCGATGTCCGCGCCGGTGGCGTCGGCGAGCTTGCGCGCCTCGGCGAGCGACGCCGGGGAAAGGTCCAGACCAGAGACCTTGGCGCCGAGCCGGTGCAGCGACAGCGTGTCCGTGCCGATGTGGCATTGCAGGTGCACGGTGCGCAGCCCGGAAACGTCGCCGAGGCGCGGCTGGTCGAAGCGCACGATCTGGCTCAGGTGCGCGGGATCGGCCTTGAACTTGTCGAACTCGTAGTACGCCGAGCGCGCGTGGATCGGCGCCCGGTCGTCCCAGTTGGCGCGGTTGATCTCGAACGAATCCGTCACGCCGTCTCCGCCACGCTGCGCTGCACGCAGAACTCGTTGCCTTCCGGGTCCTGCAGGACGACCCAGCCGCTGCCGTCCTCGCGGCGATGGTCGGAGTGCAGCGTCGCGCCGATTTCGAGCAGCCGCTCGACCTCTTCGTCGCGGGTCCCGTTGTCCGGCTTGAGACAGACGTGCAGCCGGTTCTTGATCGTCTTGGGTTCCGGAACAGCGATGAACAGCAGGGTGACGCCGGAGTCGAGCGTGACGCCGATCTCCTCCTCGCCCGGTTTGTCGTCCTCGCCGACCGGGCGGCCGGTCACCTGGGTCCAGAACTGGGCCAGCTCCCACGGGTCGGCGCAGTCGACGGTGATGTTGTCCACGTAAGAAGTCATCGAATTCCTTGAGCTCGGGGCGGATGCCGGTTCGGAGTCTGCCCGGAATGCCCGATGCGCGCGAGAGGTTTCCGGATCTTCGCCGCGGCGGCGAACCTGTCGAGTGGCTGTCAGCTGGGGGTTCGGCTCGCGCGCCCGCGCGGACGTCGCGGAGGATGGCAGAGTGGAGAACCCGAACCCGGTGCGGCTGCTCGTCGTGGACGACGAGCCGCACATCGCCGACCTGGTCGCGACCGTCGCCCGTTACGAGGGTTGGCAGGCCGTGACAGCCGGGTGCGGCGCCGACGCGCTCGCGCGCGCCGCGGAGTTCGCTCCCGACATCGTCGTGCTCGACCTCATGCTGCCGGATTTCGACGGGTTCACCGTGCTCGACAAGCTGCGCGAGAAGCACGACGAGGTCCCGGTGGTGTTCCTGACGGCGAAGGACGCGACCGCCGACCGCATCGCCGGCCTCACCCGTGGGGGTGACGACTACCTCGTCAAACCGTTCTCCGTCGAGGAGCTGATGGCGCGGCTGCGCGCGGTGCTGCGGCGGACGTCCGAAAAGCCGGACACGCGCACGGTTGTGCTGCAGGTAGGCGACCTCACGTTGGACGAGGAGACGCACGAGGTCCGCCGCGGTGGTCAGCTAGCCGAACTGACCCCGACCGAGTACGAACTGCTGCGCTACTTGATGCGGCGCTCGCCGGCGGTGCTCACGAAGGCGCAGATTCTCGACCACGTGTGGGAGTACGACTTCGGCGGACGGTCCAATGTGGTCGAACTCGCGATCTCCCGGTTGCGGCGCAAGCTCGACACCGAGGCCGAACCGCTGATCCACACCGTGCGCGGCGTCGGGTACTCCGTGCGACAGGCGGAGCGGTGAACCGGATCGGGCGCTGGGCTCGCCGGTGGTACCGGGCTTGGCGCGCCTCGAGACTGGGCACGCGGCTGGCGTTCGGGCTGGGCGCGCTGTCGCTGGTGGTGTTCGCGATCGTCGGCGCGCTGACCGTCGAGCTGATGCACGACTACCTCAACCGGCGGCTCGACGAGCAGCTCAAGACCAGCCAGGTCGCGCAGGTGCCGCATCTGCGCGAGTCGAAGGACAATCCGGAAGTCGTCTACTCCTGGTATTCGGCGGTTTTCGACGTCCGGGACGGGCATGCCGTCCCGCAGCCGGGCAGCACGCTGCCGAACGACGTCCGGCCGCTGGCACAGGTCGCCGAAGAAGCGACCGGCGGCGACCAGTTCCGCACGATTGCCTTGCCGGGCCAGGGTTCTTACCGCGTCCGGGCGTGTCCGGTGGAGACTTCGCAGAACGGGACCGGCACCGTGCTGCTGAGTGCCGCGCCGCAGGCCGACCTCGACAACACCGTGCAGCAGTTGATGTTGATCGAAGTGATCGCGTTCCTGATCGCGCTGGCGATTCTCGTCGTCGCCGGGCGAGTGGTGCTGCGACGCGGATTGCGGCCGTTGTCGGACATGGCCGGTACCGCGCACGACATCGCTTCGCACGACCTCACCGCGACCGCGGACTTGCCGGTGCGCGCGTCCGGCACTGGCGGCGGTGCGGAGGTCGAAGAGTTGCGGACGGCGTTCAACTTGATGCTGAGCCACATCGAGTCGTCGCTGGCGGCGCGCACCGAGGCGAACGATCGACTGCGCCGGTTTGTCGCTGATGCTTCGCATGAATTGCGGACGCCGTTGACGTCGATCCGCGGCTATGCCGACCTTTTCCGTTACGCCGCGGCGAATGAGCCGGAGGAACGCGAGGCGCATCTGGAGAAGATCCGGGCCGAGACCGCGCGGATGAGCGTGCTGGTGGACGATTTGCTGCTGCTCGCCCGTCTTGACGCGCGCGATGTCGAACCGCCGGTGCGTCCGCGGCGAATGGATCTCACCGAGGTCGCCGCGGCGGCCGCGGACGCGTTCCGGGCCGGTCGTCCGGGGTATCCGCTGACGGTGTCGATTCCGGAGGAACCCGTGGTGCTGCACGCGGATCCGGCGCGAGTGCGGCAAGTCTTGGACAACCTGCTGGCGAACGCGGCTGTGCATACGGCGGAGGGAACTCCGGTGGAGCTGGCGGTGACGGTGGCGGACGGAATGGCGGTCGCCACCGTCACCGATGCCGGGCCGGGGATTTCGCCGGAGGATCAGCAGCGGATCTTCGACCGGTTCTATCGCGTCGACAACTCCCGCACCCGGGCCGCTGGCGGGACCGGGCTGGGGTTGTCGGTGGTGCATTCGCTGGTGGTGGAGCACGGCGGGACGGTTTCGCTGGAGAGCCGCCCTGGCCGGACGGTGTTTACCGTGCGGTTGCCGTTGTCTTCGTGACGCGTGCGGCGACGTGTTCGGGCACGGTCCAGCCCGACGGCAGATCAGCGGAGGGTTCGGGTTCGCCGAACACCGTGCGCACCGGCAGCACCCCGGCCCAAGCAGCGTTCGCGGTGACGTCCTCGGGCTCGTCGTCGGGTCCTTCGGCGCGGAGCTTCACCGACGCTTCAGCCAGATCGAGCGCGATGACCGAAACCGCTGCGAACTCTTTCTTGTTCACCGGCCGCGCGTGCTCCCACGAACCGGGGGAGAGGTGGTCGGTGAGCACGTGCAGGCCGCGCATTTTCTCGTCCGGGTCGGTCACCAGGCGGGCCTTGCCGAGGATCACCGCGCTGCGGTAGTTGACCGAGTGGTTGTTCACCGAGCGGCAGTAGACGATGCCGTCGAGCAGGGTGACGGTCACGCAGACGTCGGTTTCCCCGGTGGCGGCTCGCAGACTGGCCGCGCCCGTGGAACCATGCAAGTACAGGGTGTCGCCGTCGCGGCCGTATCCGGTGGGCAGCACGAGCGGGACGCCGTCGCGGACCACGCCGAGGTGGCAGATCAGCGCCTCGTCGAGCACGGCGTGCAGCGCGGCGCGTTCGCTGGCGGCGCGGTGGCGTTTGCGGCCGAGCGTGGTGCGTTCGGTGGGCGAAAGGCTGCTCATGCGTTCAGTGTGCGGCGGGCAAGTGGCTACGTTGAATGTCCACTTCTTCTACACTTGAGAAGTCCACTTCGCTGTATCGGAGGTCCGCCGTGTCCTACGCCGACACCGCCCTGCCGGTGAGTCTCGACCGCGACGCGGCCACCCCGCTGGCCGTGCAGCTGGCCGACGCGCTGCGCGAAGCCGCCGCCGGCGGGCATCTCCGCGGCGGCGACCGGCTGCCGTCCACGCGCGCGCTGGCCGAGCGGCTCGGTGTCTCGCGCACGGTCACTTCCGCCGCGTACGAGCAGCTCCACGCGGAGGGCTGGATCGCCGGACGGCACGGCTCTGGCACGTACGTGACGACTCCGCCGACCCGCGCCGCCGCGTCCGTAACGGTGCCCGGTTCGCTGCTCGCCGAGCCGGAGTCGACCCCGGTGCTCGACCTCACGCCGGGCGCGCCGTGGGCTGGCGGGCTCGATCGCGCGGCGTGGCGGCGGGCGTGGCGGGCAGCCGCCGACCCGGAGCCGCTCACTCGCGCGCATCGAGCCGGGCTACCCGAGTACCGCGCAACTGTGTCGGAGCATCTGTTGCGCCACCGTGGTCTGGCGGCGGGCTCGGTGCTGGCGACCGGCGGTACCACCGCGGCTGTCGTGGAGCTTGCCGCAGCGGTGTTGCGCCGAGGTGCGGTCGTTGCTTTCGAGGAACCGGGTTATCAGCGTGCGGTGCAAGCGTTCCGGCAGGCCGGGCTCACCGTCGTGGGCGTGCCGGTGGATGAGGAAGGCCTGCGCCCGGACGCGATTCCCGCCGGGGCGCGCGCGGTTTACTGTTCGCCCGCGCACCAGTACCCGATGGGCAGCCGGATGAGCGCGGCCCGGCGCGTGCAGCTCGTGGAACGCGCTCGTGCGGAAGGCATGCTGGTCATCGAGGACGACTACGACGGCGAGCTGCGCTTCGACGTCGCCCCGCTGCCGATGCTGGCCGCGCTCGCTCCGGACGTCGTCGTGCACCTCGGGACCACCAGCAAAATCCTCACTCCGACGCTCGGTGCGGGCTGGCTCGTCGCACCCGCCGCGGTCGCGGATTCCGTGCTGGCGTACCGAGATCTCACCGGCACCCGTCCGTCGCCAGCGGGGCAACGGGTGCTGGTCGAACTGGCCCGCACCGGCGATTTGGGACGGCACCTGCGGAAGCTACGCCGGGAAATGGCTGAACGCCGGACGGTTTTGGTGGCCGCGCTGTCGAACGCCGGGATCCCGTTCGTCGGCGACGACGCCGGTGCGCATCTGGTGGTGCCGGCGGAAAGCGCCGAGGCGGAGGCGCAGTTGATCGCCGCGGCGGAAAAGCATTCGATCCGGCTCGACGGGTTGGCGCGGCATTTCGCCGGGACGCCGACGACGCACGGCATCGCGCTGGGATACGCGGGCTGCTCGCGGGAGGCGTTGATGGCGGCGGTGCCGACGCTGGTCGATCTTCTCCGCTGAGCACGGGGGCCAGCCCTACCTTCGGTCCGCCGGTCAGCTTCATGGTGCCGGATCCGCTGCTCCGCGAGGCTTTTGCCGATCAGTTCGGAGCACGGAGGAGCGCGGGATGACTCGGCGGATTCGGTGGGCGGCGGCAGCGATCGCGGCCGTGACGTTGGCGGTGTTCGCCGCACCAGCGTCGGCGCAGCCACAAGACACTGCGGTGGCGCACTTGCGCGAAGAACTGGCCGGAGGCCCGCCGTCGTCCTACGCGCTGGTTGCCGCGGACGGCACGGTGACGACCGGCGCGGTCGGCTCGGACGTGACGCCGCAGTCGCCGTTTCTCCTTGGCTCGCTGAGCAAATCGTTCACCGCCCTGGCGGTCATGCAGCTCGTCGAAGCGGGCAAAGTCGGCCTGGACACCCCGATCACCGCCTACCTGCCGTGGTTCCGCACCGCCGGATCGAACGACCCGGTCACCGTGCGGCAGCTGCTGAACCAGACCAGCGGCCTGCCGACCGAAGCGGGGACTGTCGACCTCTACGAGCCGGAAACCACACTGGAGCAGCGTGTCCGCGCACTCGCCGACGTCGTCCCGGTGTCCCGCCCCGGCACGGTTTTCCACTACTGCAACAAGAACTACGCGACGCTCGGCCTGATGATCGAGCAGGTCTCCGGCCAGAGCTACGCCGATTACCTCAAGGCGCACATCCTCGCCCCGCTCGGTATGACCCGCACCTTCACCAACCTCGCCGACGCCCGCCGCGAGGGCCTGATCGAGGGCTCGTCGGTGCTGTTCGGGCTGAACGTGCCGATCGAAACACCGGATTTCCCCGGCGCCCGGCCGGACGGCTACCTGGTTTCCACCGCCGAGGACCTCAGCCGCTACCTGACCTTCCAGATGACCGGCGCCTACCGCGGCGCCCGGCCGCTGTCCGCTGAAAGCCTGCGGCTGATGCACAGCGCGGCGGTCCCGACCGGTGAAGACCACGCGATCGACGGCATCGACCACTACGGATTCGGCTGGGGAACCGGCATCCTCGACGGCCAGCCGGTCGTCCAGCACGACGGCGACCTGACGCGTTACCACGCCAACCTGGGGTACCTGCCGGACCGCCACGTCGGCCTGGTGGTGCTGACCTCGCGCAACCCGGTCCTGCTGGACAACGGCGCGCCGTTCCACCACACCCTCGCGATGCTCGCGGGCGCACCGGCCCCGGAAACCGGCAACGGCTTCCTGCTGACTTACGGGATCATCGACGGCGTCGCTCTCCTAGTGCTGCTCGCGATGGTTTTGGCGACCCGCCGACAGATCCGTCGCGCCCGGAAGCTGCCGGACCTGTTGCAGGACAAGGGTTTCGGTCGAGTCGCAGTGCGCCCGTTGATCGGACATCTGGTGGCGGCGGCCGCGCTGTACGCGGCGGTGTTCGTCGGGGTCGGCATGCTCAGCTACGGCGGCTGGTTGCCGGTGGACGTGGCGTTCCAGACGTTGCCGGACTTCACCGTCCTGGTGCTGGCCGGGATGGCGTTCCTGGTGGTCCGCGGGGCGGCGTGGTTCGTGCTGGCCTCGTCGCGTCGCCGACCAGCGGCTCGACCCTCGCGACCAGCGCAGACACCCCCGGCGCGCGCTGTTGGCCATGCTCACCCGGTACGGTGACCGGCTATGAGCGCTGAAAAGATCCGGGTCGCGGTCGTGTTCGGTGGCCGCAGCAGCGAGCACACCATCTCGTGCCTGTCCGCGGGCAGTGTGATCTCGAACCTGGATCCGGACCGCTTCGAGGTGCTCCCGGTCGGCGTTACGCGCAGCGGCGGCTGGGTGCTCGGCACCGGCGACCCGAAGCAGCTCAGCATCCAGGGCCGCGAGCTGCCGACGGTCTCCTCCGGCCGCGCGTTCGTGCTCGCCGGCGATCCGACCAGCCGCGAGCTGCGCACGGTCGACCCAGGCCAGGCCACCGAGGTGCTCGGTACTGTCGACGTCGTCTTCCCGGTGCTGCACGGCGCCTTCGGCGAGGACGGCACCATCCAGGGCCTGCTCGAACTCGCCGACCTCCCGTACGTCGGCCCCGGCGTGCTCTCCAGCGCGGCGGCGATGGACAAGGAATACGCGAAGAAGCTGCTCGCCGCGGAAGGGCTGCCGGTCGGCACCTACGCCGCGCTGCGCCGCGGACAGTCCACTTTGGCCGAACAGGACCGCGAACGCCTTGGCCTGCCGGTGTTCGTGAAGCCCTCGCGCGCCGGTTCGTCGGTCGGCATCTCCCGCGTCGCCGACTGGGCCGACCTGGACGCCGCGATCGAACTGGCCCGGCGCACCGACCCGAAGGTGCTCGTCGAGGCGGCGGTGCGCGGGCGCGAGGTCGAATGCGGCGTGCTGGAATTCCCGGACGGCCGCGTCGAGGCGTCGCTGCCGGCCGAGATCCGGGTGCTCGCCGAGGGCGAGGACGCCTGGTACGACTTCGAAACCAAGTACCTCGGCGAGGACGCCGAGCTGGACATCCCGGCCAAACTGGACGACGCGCTCACCGACCGGCTGCGCGCGATGGCCGTCGAGGCGTTCCGCGCGCTCGACTGCCAGGGCCTGGCCCGCGTCGACTTCTTCGTGACCGAGGAGGGCGACCTGGTGATCAACGAGGTCAACACGATGCCCGGCTTCACCACGAAGTCCGCCTACCCGAAGATGTGGGAGGTGACCGGGGTGGATTACCCGACGCTGCTGTCGACGCTGATCGACACCGCGCTCGCCCGGGGCACCGGCCTGCGCTGACGATCGGATCCGCGGCTTCGCCCGGCCAGCGCTCGCGGCCCCGGCCCATGCGTGGCTGGCAGGCCGATGAATGGCTGGCCGGAATGCGCGGCACCGTCTGCCCGGAAACGAACCTGCTCGCCGCGTCGGCACAGCACCGCTCTGCTTCTCAGCCGCGCGTGCGCCGCTCGCGTGTGCTTACGATGCTCCTCGACAAGCCCCGCAGGTCCCCATCGTAAGGAAAACAGCGCGTTGCAGATCGCCTCCCGCCTCGACCGGCTTCCGGTCACCCGGCGGCACCGGTACTTCGTGGCAGTGGTCGGCATCGCCACCTTCTTCGACCTCTACGACCTGTTCCTCGCCGCCACCATCAGCACCGTCCTCACCAAGGAATTCGGCGTCACCCCGACGACGCTGAAGTACGTCCTGGCGTCGGCGTTCGTCGGCGCGTTCGTGGGCGCGGTGTTCCTCGGCCGGCTCGCCGACCGGCTCGGCAGACGGCGCGCTTTCCTGCTTACCCTGGGTCTGTACTCGGTGTTCACGCTGCTCGGCGCGTTCAGCACCGACGTGTGGATGCTGGTGGTCTGCCGTTTCATCGCCGGGATCGGCATCGGCGCGGAACTGCCGGTCGCCGACGCTTACCTCGCCGACCTGCTGCCCGCTCGCGCCCGCGGTCGTGCGACAGCCTGGGCTTACACGATCGGTTTCTGCGGTGTCCCCGCTGCCGGATTTCTTGCCCGCGCGCTCGTCGGCCACGCGCCGCTTGGCATCGACGGCTGGCGCTGGCTGTTCATCATCGGCGCGCTGGGTGCGGCGATCGTGTGGGCACTGCGGTTCACCCTGCCGGAATCACCGCGTTGGCTTGCTGCACAAGGCAGAATCGGCGAAGCGGACGAGATCGTGCGCAGGCTCGAAGCGAGCGCGCCACAGCCGTTGCCCGAACCGGAGCCGGAACCGCCCGCGCCCGAACCGGTGCGTGCGTCGGCATTGCTGCGTCCGCCGTGGTTCCGGCGCACGGCGATGCTGTACGTGTTCCAGCTGCTGCAGTCGTTCGGCTACTACGGTTTCGGCTCACTGGTGCCGATTGTGCTGGCGGCCAAGGGCTTCGGCCTCGTCAGCTCGCTGACCTTCGCCGCGCTCACCTTCCTCGGCTATCCGATCGGCTCCGCGCTGTCCATCCCGATCATCGAACGGCTGGAACGCAAGTGGCTGATCGTCGCGAGCGCGGCGGCGATGGCGGTATTCGGGCTGGCCTTCGGCTACGCGACCTCCGGCGTGCTGATCGCGGTGTTCGGCTTCTGCTACACCGCCGTCAGCAACGTCTTCTCCAACGCCTTCCACACCTACCAGGGCGAACTGTTCCCGACGTCGCTGCGCGGAACCGCCGCCGGTTCGGCCTACGCGCTGTCCCGGCTCGCGACGGCCGCGATGCCGTTCGTGCTGCTGCCGATCCTGCATTCGGCGGGCGCGACGACGATGTTCGCCGTGGTCGCGGGCGCGATGGTGCTGCTGATGATCGACGTCGCGGTGCTCGGGCCGCGTACCACCGGCGAATCGCTGGAAACGATCGCGGCTAGAACTTCAAGGGCTTGACCGGCAGCTTCGCCGCGATGGCGTCCGAAATGGTCTGCAGCGGACCCGTTCCCGCGCTCTTCGGTACGGTCAGCGCCAGGTAGACCGGCCGGTCGACCGCGTACCAGGTGGCCGAGTCGCCCTGCTCGACCTGCAGCCACTGCACCTTGTTGACCACGCGCAGCGGCGAAGTCTGGGTGAGGTCCGGCGGGCGTTCGAGGCCGCAGCGCAGCACGACCGGATCCGGTTCGCCCCACGCGACGGTGGCCTTCGGCGCGGGCTCGGCGAGCGTGCGCGGCGACAGTTCCTTGCCGTTCGACGTGAGCGTGGCCGGGACCCCGGCGATCAGCTTCGCGCAGTCCGGCGACCCGGCCTGCGGCGCGGGAACGGAAACGAGGGCGAGCGGCTGGTTCGGGTCGGGCTGTCCGGAAGAGCTCTTCGTCAGCGCGACGACCGCGACCGCGACCGCCAAAGCGGCCACGAGCAACGACGCGGTGACGAGGACGACCTTCGGCGGAGCCCCGGTGTCGGTGTCTGCCACCGCATCAGTGGACCACGCGTCAGAGGTGGACGACCGGGCAGGTCAGCGTGCGCGTGATCCCTTCCACGTTCTGCACGCGGGCGACGACGAGCTGGCCGAGCTGGTCCACTGTGTCCGCGGCGGCGCGCACGATCACGTCGTACGGGCCGGTGACGTCCTCGGAGCTGGTCACGCCCGGGACCCCGGCGATCTCCGCAGCCACCGCGGCCGCCTTGCCGACCTCGGTCTGGATGAGGATGTATGCGTGGACCACGGCGTGCCCTTTCGTCGATGGCGAGCTAGTCGAGGTAGGAACGGTGTAGGAAACGTAGCGCCAGCCCTGGGAAAAACCTAGGGGATCCGATAGTCGGTGGCCGATCCGACACAGGCGAGGGAAACAGGAGGTGACCGGTGTCACCGGACGAGCACTCGGTGGCCGCGACAGGCGAGTTCGGCCTGATCCGGCGGGTCACCGAAGGACGCGAGCAGCCCGCGTCGACATTGCTGGGCCCCGGCGACGACGCGGCGGTTCTCGCCGCGCCGGACGGCCGCGTGGTCGTGACGACCGACGTGCTGGTGCACGGCGTGCATTTCCGGCTCGACTGGTCGAGCCCGGAGCAGGTCGGGCGCAAGGCGGTCGCGGTGAACCTGTCCGACGTCGCGGCGATGGGCGCGAAACCGACGTCGGTGGTCGTCGGGCTCGCGTGCCCGGCCGACACCCCGGCGCAAGTCGTGACCGAGATCATGGACGGGATGTGGGCCGAGGCGAAGACGGCGGGCATCGGGGTGTCCGGCGGCGATCTCGTGAGCGCGGACCAGCTCGTGATCAGCGTCACCGCATTGGGCGACCTCGAAGACCGCGAACCGGTGACCCGCTCCGGCGCGCGCCCCGGCGACGTGCTCGCGGTGTGCGGACGGCTTGGCTGGGCCGCGGCCGGGCTCGCGGTGCTGCGGCGCGGATTCCGGTCGCCGGTCGGCGTGGTGAACGCGCAGCGCTGCCCGGAACCGCCGTACGCGGCCGGTCCGCAGGCCGCGCTCGCCGGCGCGACGGCGATGATGGACGTCTCCGACGGCCTGCTCGCCGATCTCGCGCATCTGGCCGCGGCCTCCGAAGTGGGGCTCGACGTGCAGACCGCGTTGCTCGAGGTGTCGACGCGGCTGCAGGAAGTCGGCAGCGCGCTGGGCGCGGACCCGCTGCAGTGGGTGCTGACCGGCGGCGAGGACCACGCGCTGGTCGCGACGTTCCCGCCGTTCGACGACCTTCCCGACGGCTGGCGCAAGATCGGCGTGGTCACCATGCCCGGCTCCGGGGTCACGGTGGACGGCAAGGAGTTCGACCAGCAGGGCGGCTGGGAGCACTGGCAGCAGTGATCCTTCATTAGGCTGATCGCGTGGACATCCGTGTCGTCGCCTTCGACCATCCCGACGCCGCCAAGCTGATGGCCGAGGTGCAGCTGGAGTACGTGCGCCGCTACGGCTCCGAGGACGAGACCCCGATGGACCCCGCGGAGTTCGCGCCGCCGCGGGGCCTGTTTCTGGTCGGGTACCTGGACAACTCGCCGGTGGCGTCCGGCGCGTGGCGCGCGCACGACGGTCCCGCGCCGACGTTCCGGCCCGGCGACGTCGAGATCAAGCGGATGTACGTGGTCGAATCCGCGCGGGGCCGCGGGTTCGCCCGCGAGATGCTCGCCGAACTGGAACGCACCGCCGTCGCCGCCGGACGCCGCCGCGTCGTGCTGGAGACGGGCACCGAGCAGCCGGAGGCGATCGCCCTCTACCGTTCGTCGGGTTACGTCGAGATCCCGGCTTTCGGTTATTACGGCGATATGCCCGAAAGCCGGTATTACGGCAAGGATCTCGACCGCGACCGAGAACACTGAACGATTCGGAGGCGGCTTTGGCCATCTACGCGCTCGGCGACCTGGTCCCGACCATCCACCCGGACGCCTATGTCCATCCCGACGCCACGGTGATCGGCGATGTCCGGATCGGACCGCGCGCGTCGGTCTGGCCGCAGACGGTGCTGCGCGGCGACCACGGGTACATCGAGATCGGCGAACGGTCGAACGTGCAGGACGGCTGCGTCATCCACTGCACCGCGCGGCATCCGACGATCATCGGCCCGTCGTCGGCGGTCGGGCACGCGGTGCACATCGAGGGCGCGAAGATCGGCACCGGCTGCCTGATCGCGTCGGGTTCGGTGGTGCTGAACGGAAGCGTGATCGAGGACGGCGGGATGGTCGGCGCGGGCGCGGTGCTGTCCTACGATTCGACGGTCGGCACCGGCGAGATCGCGCTGGGAGTTCCGGCGAAAACGCGGCCGAACAAGTCGTTTTCCGAAGACCAGATCGCTTCGGTGGTGGATTCCTATGTCCGGCGCGGAGCCCGGTTCCGCGCCGAGTTGCGCAGGCTGGACCCGCCACAGTGACCTCGGGCACGTGCCGCTAGGCTCGCGGGCCGTGACTGGACGACCGCTGGACGAAATCGTCGAAGCCGGCTGGGCGAAGGCCCTTGAACCAGTGGCCCCGCAGGTAGCCGCGATGGGGGAATTCCTCCGCGCCGAGATCGCCGCGGGCCGCACCTATCTTCCCGCGGGCGAGCACGTGCTGCGCGCGTTCAAGCAGCCGTTCGACGACGTCCGGGTGCTGATCGTCGGACAGGACCCGTACCCGACGCCAGGGCACGCGGTCGGCCTGAGCTTCTCGGTGGCCCCGGACGTGCGGCCGATCCCGAAGAGCCTGATCAACATCTACCAGGAGTACTGCGAGGACCTGGGCCATCCGACGCCCTCGAACGGCGACCTGACCCCGTGGGCGGAGCAGGGCGTGCTGCTGCTGAACCGGTCGCTCACCGTGCAGCCGCACAAGTCCAACTCGCACCAGGGCAAGGGCTGGGAGCAGGTCACCGAGCAGGCGATCAAGGCGCTCGCCGCGCGCGGCGGACCGCTGGTGGCGATCCTGTGGGGCCGCAACGCGCGGAACCTGCGGCCGATGCTCGGCGACGTGCCCTGCATCGAATCGGCGCACCCGAGCCCGCTCTCGGCGCGCAACGGCTTCTTCGGGTCGCGTCCGTTCAGCCGGGCGAACCAGCTGCTGACCCAGCAGGGCGCGCAACCGCTCGACTGGAAACTTCCCTGACGCGGCGTGTCCAGTTCCGGCGTCCGGTTCCGACCACCAGGGTAAGCAGCGACTGAAACTCCTGGAGGAACGCCATGACCGCCACCGTCACGTCCGCCGACGGCACCCCGATCGCCTTCGACACCTACGGCTCGGGTTCGCCGGTGCTGCTGGTCGGCGGCGCGGTGAACGACCGGACGACCGTCGCCGCACTGGCGGCGGTGCTCGCCGACGCGGGATTCACCGCGATCGCCTACGACCGGAGAGGCCGCGGCGACAGCGGCGACGCCCCGGTCTACGCGGTCGAGCGCGAGATCGACGACCTCGAGGTGCTGATCGAGGCCGTCGGCGGGTCGGCCGCGGTGTTCGGCCACTCGTCCGGCGCGATCCTGGCCCTGGAAGCGGCGGCGCGCGGCCTGCCGATCACGAAGGTCGCGGTGTACGAACCGCCGTTCATCGGCGACGACCGCCCGCGCCCCGCCGAAGACCTGGTCGACCGGGTGAGTGCCGCGCTCGCGGACGGTGACCGGGACGGCGCGGTCGAGCTGTTCCTGGTCGAGGGCACCGGGACTCCTGCGGAGATCGTGGACTCGATGAAGTCCGCGCCGGTGTGGGGCTGGTTCGTCGGCCTGGCGCACACGCTGCCCTACGACCTGACCGTCTGCGGCCGCGGCAACCACCTGCCGACCGATCGGCTGGCCGCGATCACGGTGCCGGTGCTGTCGCTGTCGGGCGGCGCGGGGGAGGCGTGGATGACGTCGTCCGCCAAGGCTGTCGCGGCTGCCGTCGCGCACGGGCGGTACGAGGAGATCCCGGGGCAGGATCACGGAGTACTGAACGCGCCGGAGTCCCTGCGGAAGGTTCTGGCGGACTTCCTGAGGTGACGAAAAAGGGGCGAGTGCCGAAGCACTCGCCCCTTTCCCAAAGCTGCTGAAATCAGCCTCGCACGACCTTGCCGGCCTTGATGCACGAGGTGCAGGCGTTCAGGCGCTTGCGCTGGGACACGCCGACCTTCGCGTGCACAACCTGGATGTTCGGGTTCCACCGGCGGTTGGTACGCCGGTGGGAGTGCGAGACCGACTTGCCGAAGCCGGGTCCCTTGCCACAGACGTCGCACACGGCAGCCACGTCGAACTCCTCTGGATATGGGACAAAGAATGCGCGCCTGAACTTGCCAGGCAACTCGACCATAGTAACGAGTGGTCTCGGGGCCCTTGCCGCGGGGTCGTTACCCTCGCGGGGACCGGCTAGGAGGTTACGGGGTGCGGGTGCTGGACGCGGCGGCGGTGTCGGGCTGGGCGGCGGCTTCTGTGCGCAGCTTGGACAGGCTGCGCACGGCCATCGACGGCATCAACGTCTACCCGGTCGCGGACTCCGATACCGGCTCCAACCTGCTGTACACGATGACCGGCGCGCACGAGGCGCTCACCAGCGCGGAACCGGCCGACGCCGCTGAGGCACTGGCTGTCCTGGCGCGCGGGGCCGTGGCGCACGCGCGGGGCAACTCGGGCGTGATCCTGTCCCAGGTCGTACGCGGGATCGCCGACTGGGCGGCGGACGGCGGAGACCTCGACGGCGCCGGTCTCGCCGCCGCGCTCGGGCATGCGGACCAGGTCGCCACGGGCGCGGTCAGCAGGCCGGTCGCCGGGACGATGCTGACTGTCCTGCACGCCGTGGCCGCCTCCGTCCGAGGGACGACGCGGACGCTGCCCGAGGTCGCGCGCGAGGTGGTCACCGTGGCCGCGGCGGCGCTGGAGGAGACGCCCAAGCAGCTTCCCGCGCTGGCCAAGGCAGGAGTCGTGGACGCTGGGGGTCGCGGGCTGGTCGCCGTGCTCGACGCGCTGGCGGGCGTGATCACCGGCGAAACCGAGGAACCCGGGCACGACCTGCGGGCGGTCGCTTCGCTGCCGGAGCAGGTGCCGTACGCGTGGGAGGTCATGTACTTGCTGGACGAGGTCGACGAGGCCCGGCTGCCGGCGTTGCGGAAGGAACTGAGCGGGTTCGGCGACAGTGTCACGGTGGCCGGCGACGGTTCGGGCAGCCACGCGGTGCACGTCCATTGCGCGGACATCGGCGCGGCCATCGAAGCCGGGCTGCAGCTGGGCAGGCCGCGGAAGATCCGGGTCGAGCCGCTGAACACGCCGACGCCGATCGAACCGGGCGGCGGGATCGACCGGTCGGTGGTCGCGGTGGTGCGCGGCGGCGGGCTCGCCGAGCTGCTGCGGGCCGAGGGCGTCGCCGTGCTGGCAGTGCCGGACGGCGAGCTGCCCAGCGTCGAGGACATGATCGGGCTCTTCAACGAGGCCGCCGGACAGCACCTGAGCGTGCTGCCGGGCGGGCCGGACCTCACCGCGGCCGCCGACACCGCCGCCGGGCATCCGATGGCGGGCGAACGCGACGTCGTGGTGATCCCGTGCTCGTCGCCGGTGCAGGTGCTGGCGGCGCTCGCGGTGCACGACGGTGAGCGCCGGGTGAACGACGACGTCGTCGCGATGGCCGAGGCGGCGGGCGCGACCAGGCGTGGCGAGCTGCGGATCGCCCGCGAAGAGTCGCTAACCTGGGTGGGCCGGGCCCAGTCCGGCGACGTGATCGGTCTGGTCGACGACGAGGTGGTGCTGATCGAACCCGCCCCGGCGTCGGCGACGAATCTCGTCGCGGCCGCGGTCAGCGTGCTCAACCGGATGCTGGCGCTCGGCGGCGAGCTGGTCACCGTCCTGAGCGGGGCGGACGCACCGCCGAGGGTGGCCGCGGAGCTCGCCGAGCAACTGCGGCTGGAGCACCCTGAGGTGGAGTTGACGAGTTACGCCGGCGGTCAAAGCGACGCTGTGCTGCTGATGGGGGTCGAATAATCATGGCCGGGCTTCGCGACAAGCTCCCGCTGCTGCTGGGCGCGAAAACGGCGAAAGCGCTCTCGACCGCTCTGGACATCGAGACGGTTTCCGATCTGCTGCGCCACTATCCGCGCCGCTACGCCGAACGCGGCGAGCTGACCGACATCGCCGGGCTGGAGCTCGGCGAGCACGCGACCGTGCTGGCGCGGATCGAGAAGATCAGCAAGCGCCGGATGAAATCCCGCAACGGCACCATCCTCGACATGGTGATCACCGACGGCAAGCGGCGGCTCGCGTGCGCGTTCTTCAACCAGGCGTGGCGCGAGAAGGACCTGGCGCCGGGCAAGACCGGGCTGTTCGCGGGCAAGGTCACCGCGTTCCGGGACACGCTGCAGCTGGCCAACCCGGAGTACGAGCTGCTCGACGCCGAACGCGAGGCCGAGGCGGTCGACAACTTCCTCGCCGAGATCATCCCGGTTTACCCGGCGGCGCAAGGCATGCCGACCTGGTCGATCGCCAAATGCGTGCGGCAGGTGCTGGACGTGCTGGAGGTCGGCGAGGACCCGATGCCCGACGAACTGCTCAAGCGGCACGGGCTGCCCGGGCTGGAGCGGGCGCTGCGCGGCATCCACCGGCCGGAGGACTGGGCGCACTTGGAGTCGTCGCGGCACCGGCTCAAGTGGGACGAAGCGATGGCCGTGCAGCTGATTTTCGCGCAGCGACGGCATTCCGCGGTGTCACGTCCGGCGAAGGCGAGCCCGCACATCGACGGCGGCCTTCTCGACGCGTTCGACAAGCGGCTGCCCTTCGATCTCACCGCGGGCCAGCGTGCGATCGGGGACGAGATCGCCGCCGACATGGCGTCCGAGCACCCGATGAACCGGCTGCTGCAGGGCGAAGTCGGTTCCGGCAAGACGGTGGTCGCGCTGCGGGCGATGCTGCAGGCCGTCGATTCCGGACGGCAGGCGGCGATGCTCGCTCCCACCGAGGTTTTGGCCGCGCAGCACGCGCGTTCGCTGCGCGAAATGCTCGGCGACATCGGCATGGCGGGCGAACTTGGCGCGGCCGAGAACGCCACCCGGATCACGCTGCTCACCGGGTCGATGGGCGCGAAGGAACGCAAGAAAGCGTTGCTGGAGACAGTAAGCGGCGAGGCGGGCATCGTCGTCGGCACGCACGCGCTGATCCAGGACACGGTGCAGTTCGCCGACCTCGGGCTCGTGGTCGTGGACGAACAGCACCGCTTCGGTGTCGAGCAACGGGACGCGTTGCGCTCGCGCGGCGCCGATTCGACGAGCCCGCACGTGCTGGTCATGACCGCGACGCCGATCCCGCGCACGGTCGCCATGACCGTCTACGGCGACCTGGAAATCTCGGCGCTGCGCGAAATGCCGGTCGGCCGGTCGCCGATCAAGACGACGGTCGTGCCGGTCGCGGAGAAGCCCGCGTGGTTCGACCGGGTGTGGCAGCGGGTCAGCGAGGAAGTCGGCAAGGGACATCAGGCGTACGTCGTGTGCCCGCGGATCGGCGACGAGCCGCCATCGGACAAGAGCGACAAACGGCCGCCGCTCGCGGTGCTGGACGTCGCGCCGGATCTCGCCAACGGCGCGTTGAAGGGCTTGAAGATCGCCGCCCTGCACGGCCGGATGCCGACGGACGAGAAGGACGCCGTCATGCAGGCGTTCGGCGCGGGGAAGGTCGAGGTCCTGGTCGCGACGACCGTGGTCGAGGTCGGCGTCAACGTCCCCAACGCGACGGCGATGGTCATCCTCGACGCCGACCGCTTCGGCGTGAGCCAGCTGCACCAGCTGCGCGGCCGTGTCGGGCGGGGAAGCGTGCCCGGATTGTGCTTGCTGGTCACGGAAACCCTGGACGGGACTTCCACCCGCGAACGGCTGGCCGCCGTCGAGTCCACAACGGACGGTTTCGAACTGTCCCGGTTGGACTTGGAGCTGCGCCGTGAGGGCGACATTCTCGGTGCGGCTCAGTCGGGCAAGCGGTCTGGGCTGAAGCTGTTGTCGCTGCTGCGCGACGAGGACGTGATCACCGAGGCGCGGGAGCAGGCTCAGGAGATCGTGACGGCCGATCCGGAGCTGGCCTCGCTGCCGGGGCTGGCGCAGATGGTGGCCGACGTGGTGGACCTGGAACGCGCGGAGTACCTCGAGAAGAGCTGAGCCACGCGTCGGTCGGCTGGGGTGGCTTTGGCGGGAGGCGTGGCCCGGGGATTTTCCGGGCCACGCCTTTCTTGCTGAGTGGCCGCTGGGAGTTTTGCGGCGTCAGGCGTCGTAGATGTCGTCGTCGGAGTCGTAGCCGTGGTTCCTGCCGCTGCCGCTGCGTCCGCCGCCGTAACTGCCGCCGCCGCTGTACCCACCGCTGTATCCGCCGCTGCCGTAACTACCGCTGTATCCGCCGCCGTGGCTGCCGCCGCCGCTGTACCCGCCGCTGTACCCTCCGCCGTGGCTGCTCGAACCGCCGCCGTAGCTGCCGCTGTATCCGCCGCTGTGGCTGCTGTACCCGCCGGAGCCGTACCCGCCGCTGTGACTGCTGTAGCCGCCGGAGCCGTACCCGCCGCCGTGGCTGCTGTACCCACCGCTGTAACCGCCGCCGTGGCTGCTATACCCGCCGCTGCTATGCCCGCCGCTGCCGTAGCTGCCGCTGTACCCGCCGCCGGAGCTGGACCCGCCGCCGTATCCGCCGGAGGGCCTGCTCGGCTTGGGTTTCACCAGGTTCCAGTCGGCGTCCGGGTTGCCGACGTAGCCGGGGTGGTTCGGGTCCCAGTAGACCCGGTTGCCGCGCTTCGGGGTCGGGGCGTCGAACCTGGGTTCCTGGGATCCGCTCGCGGCGGAGGCTTTCTTCGGTTCGAGGTGCTTGAAGATCCGGACGTCGGAGTTGTGCGCGAAGTTCTGGTCGGGCGTCTGGTGGATGCCCGTCTGGTTGAAGTGGGTTCCGGCGGACGGGTTGTGGCCCATCACGACATTGCTGTGGCCCCGGACGATGCCGGTGGGATTGCCCAGGTAGTCGTGCGTCCGGTAGCGCCGCTTCGGGTCCATGTACCACTTCGTGTCGTCGCCGCGCTTGCGGAACTTCGGCGGCGGCGAAACCGCGTTCCGCTCGAACAGCGGCCGCATCTTGGAGTGCTGGTGCGACAGGTTCTTGTAGCCGTAGTGCTCGCGCCTGCGCGCGCCCGCCGCGATGGTGGGCGGCCCCTCCTGGTAGACCCGTCCGCCGGGGGAACGCATCCGCCGCTCCCCGTTCGGGCCGGGGCTGGGCGAGCGGGTGCGGCCGCGGCCGCGCTGGGAGCCGCCGGAGCCGTGCCCGTCGCCGAAGCCCCGGGGTTTGCCGCAGGAGCCCCCGACGAGGCCGAGCGGGTCGACCGAGACGTGCGGGTTGCTGACGTAGGCGTGCGGGTCCAGTCCGCCGCCGAGTCCGAGCGGGTCCGGGCTGAGGTACCGGGCGAGCACCGGGTCGTAGTACCGGTGGAAGTTGTAGTGCAGCCCGGTTTCCTCGTCGAAATACTGGCCCTGGAACCGCAGCGGCGTCCCCTCGCCGCCGGACTCGTCGACCACGACGCCGAACAGGCTGCTGCGGGCCTGCCAGGCGATTTCGCCGCGGTCGTCGATCAGTTCGGTCGGCGTGCCGGACGGTTCGGCCACGATGGCGAAGAACTGCTCGTCGATCCGGTCCTGGCCGGCGCGGTCCGCGGAACCGGTGCGCCGGCGCTGCAGCAGCGGCACGAAGGTGCCCGGTTCGTAGTCCCACACCGTGGTTTCGGCGGTGCCGGGACCGGAACGGGTCGCCTCGGCCAGGGTTTCGCCGTCCCACGCGAAGTCGACGCGTTCGAGCGAAGTCGTCCCGTCGGCGGCGAAATGTTCCTTGCGGATCCGGCGGCCCAGCGGGTCGTAGGTGTAGCGCCACGTCGTGCCGTCCGGGACCTCGACCGAGGCGAGCCGGTTCAGCGGACCCCAGGCGTAGGTCCAGGTCCGCCCGTCCTCGTGCTGGCGGGTGCGCATCCGGCCGGCCTGGTCGTAGGCGTAGCGGGCGCCGCCGGCCTCGGTGATCACCGACGCGGGTCCGGACCGCCTGCCGCGCCGGTCCTCTTCCTCGGGCGCGGGCCAGTCGGCGTCGACGAGCCGTCCGGTCGGGTCGTAGGCGTACTGCTCGTTCCATCCCTTGGCGCGCACCGAGATCACCCGGCCGCGGACGTCCATGGCGAGCCAGCGCGATCCGGCCGACCCGTCGTCGATCCGGGCGGGCAGGCCGTCGGGCCGGTAGTGGTACTGCCGGTCCTGGCCCAGTTCGCCGGTCGCCGACCGCACCGCTTGCCTGGCGAGCCGTCCCGCCGGGTTCCAGCCGCGGGCGATCGCCGCGCCCTGCCCGAACGTGCGGAGGGTTTCGCGGCCGGCCCGGTCGTACTCGAACCGGGTGGTGCGCCCCGCGGCGCGCATCGCGGCCGGGACACCGGCTTCGTTGTATTCCCAGGCGCTTTCCGCTCCGGACGGCGTCTGCCGCCGGATCTGGTTGCCCGAGGCGTCGAATTCGGAGCGGACGGTCCGGCCGTTGACCGTTTCGCCGACGATCCGGCTCGCCGCGTCCCTGGTGTACTCGACGCGGGTCGTCCCGTCGTCGAGGGCGATGAGCTCGCCGAGGACGTCGTACTCGAAGCGGGTGCGCAACGTCCCGGACGGGCCTTCCACGATCTCTTCGACGATGTTGCCGCGGACGTCGCGGCGCAGGGTGACGACCTCGCCTTCTTCGTTGCGGATTTCGGTCAGTTCCCCGGCGGCGTTGTAGCCGTAAACGGAGGAAGCCCCGCCGAAATCGGTCTCGCGGGCGAGGTTGCCCGCCAGGTCGTATTCGTAGCGCCAGACCTGGCCCTGCTCGTTGGTCACCGCGGTGAGCCGCAGTTCGGTGTCGTAGGCGTATTCGAGCCGGGTGCCGTCCGGCCGGATCTCGGCCGCGACCAGGTCGAAGTGGGTCACCTCCTGCTGGGTGATCGCCGAGGAGGCGTCGGCGTGCAGGCGGTTGTTGCCTTCGCCGTCGTAGCGCCATTCCTCGAGCGATCCGTCCGGCCGCCGGTGCCAGGCGAGCGCGCCGTCGACGGTGTAGCCGAATTCCTCGGTCGCGCCGTTCGGATCGACAACTGTGGCGAGCCTGCCGAAACAGTCGTAGCTGTAGGCAGTCGTCACGCCGCGGGAGTCGGTGATCGTGATCGGGTTTCCGGAGTCGTCGGACACCACAGTCAGCGTCAAGCCGTTCGGGTCGCGGACCGACGCGACGTGCCCCCACTCGTCGTAGGTGTAGTCGGTGGCCCCGCCGCCCGGTTCCACGACGCGGGTCAGATTGCCGCGTTCGTCGTATTCCCAACGGGTTTCGACGCCCGGCGCCTCGACCATGCGGACCGCCTGGCCGAAGTCGTTGCGCTCGATGGTCAGTTCCGAGCCGTCCGGACGCTGGATGGCGACGAGGTTGTGCATCTCGTCGTAGCGGTAGGCCCGCTGCCTGCCCAGTTCGTCGGTTTCGCGGACCAGCCGGTCCAGCTCGTCCCATTCGTAGGCGCGCGTCGCGCCCGCCGGGTCGATCTCGCGCACGACCCGGCCGGTTTCGTTCAGGTGGAAGGCGCTGCGGCGGCCCAGCGAGTCGACGACGTGAGTGACCCGGTCGCCGTATTCCATGGTGACGGTGAGGCAGTTGCCGGAGCCTTCGGTGCGCACGACCCGGCCCTCGCGGTCGTAGTGGAAGCGGTACCACTCGCCGTTGCGGTCGGTCCACTCGACGATCCGGCCCATGGCGTCGTAGGCGTAGCGGAACGGGAGACCGGATTCGTTCGTGATCTCGGTCAGCTCGCCGTTCGTGTAGCCGTAGCGGACCAGCGGCACCTCGGTTCCGTCCCCGGTGACGGTGGACAGCCCGGTCACGAGCCCGTTTTCGGCGGTGATCCGGATGATCTGGCCGCCGCTGTGCCGGATCGCGGTCGGCGTGCCGTGCCGGTCGCGCAGGAAGTGGATGTGCTCCTTGCCGCGGCTGCTGATCGACCGGATCGGCCGGACCGTGCCGGTGCCGCGTTCGAAGGTCAGGACCCGCTCGCGTTCGCGGTCCTCGAGGACGAATCCGCCGCCCGGTTCCTCGGCAAGATACCGCGCGGGCCCGTGCTCGGCCGCGACCCACTGGTCGCCGACCGGCCGGGGGAAGACCTGGACGAGCCCGTCCGAACCGGCGAACCACACCTGGTCGCGGTACACCTCGACCCGTTCGTCCAATGTGGACACCCAGGCGGAGCCGAGCCAGCCGCCCGCGCGGAACGACGAGAAGTGCGACCGCTCGAAGACCATCGGCAGCGAGCTGAGGAAGGTCGCGTCGGTCTCGGTCAGCACCATCTGGCCGCTCGCGACGTCGATCGGGTCGCCGGTGGTGCAGATGTTGCCGAGGGTGCGCGAATTCTCGCCCTGGTTGTCCAGCGACCGGGAGGTGTCGCCGGTGCCCCTCGGCTTGCCGGACGGCGAACTGGCCGACGCGGACGTGCGGCCGTCCTGGCCGCCGCCCGGATGTTCGCCGCCGTGGTTGCCGCCGCCGTCCGGGCTGGCGCTCTTGTGGGTGTTCCCGGTGTCGCCGTGGTGCCCGCCGCCGCCTTCCGCGCCGGAGGTGTGCGTGCTGTCGTCCCCGCCGGGGTGGGACCTGGTGCCGCCCCCGGATTTGACGTTGATGTCCTTGGGCGGGTGCGTCGGGGCCGATTTGCCGCTCTTGAGGCCCTTCAACGCTTTGCCGGCGTCCCCGAACAGCGTCCCGGCCTTCTTCAGCAACGGGATCAGCGCCTTGAGCGCCTTGACGAGCCTCGTCGTGACCTGCGTGATCTTGGAAGCGGTTTTCGCCACCGCCGACACGACCTGCGGCACCACCCAGGCCATCCCGATCCCGGCGGTGAACAGCACCTGCAACGCCCACGAGATCAGGTGTCCCACCAGATCCGCGATCGTGTCCCGCACCAGCGACCGGACGGCCGCCACGATCTCGCCCGCGGTCTTGACCCCGCTGGCCGCGCCCTCGGAACCCTTCTGCGCACTGGCGATCAACGCCGAGGTGTCGTCCGCTTTCTTCCGGTACGAATCGGCCGCTTCGCCGTGCCAGTCCTGCAGATCCTTGTTGACCAGCTGGGTCAGCTCCGCCGAGACGCCCTCGAGTTCCTTGGCGACATTCGTCCAGGTCTCGGCCTGCGCTTTGATCTCGTCGGCGTTGCCGGTGAGCGCGTCGAGCGCTTCCTTGAGCGGCCCGACATGCTCCATCAGCCAGCCGACCCCGGCGGCGAAGATCGCGCCGAACGGATCCATCACCGCGGTGAGCACGTCGATCGCGGTCCCGACCGCGCCGATCGCGACGGCCGCCCAGTTCTTGCTCTCGATCGCTTCCTTGAGCCCCGTCGCGTCCTCCAGCAACGGAACCCCGGCCATCGCCGAGGTTTCCTTCACCGGGGCGATCAACGGGTTGGTCATCGGTTGTCCCATTTCCTGGTGCGCACGAGCAGGACGAAGGAGCGGAGCCTGCTCCGCCGGTCCGCCGAGGTTATCGGCTGGGTCCGCGCGGTGCCGCCGCGAAGCCGCTGTGGTGCCTGAACTCCCGGAACCCTTGCCCGAACACACTCGCCTGCTCGCACCCGCCCGCCGCTGATGTCCCGACTGATGTCCCGGCCCTCGGAACCCGGTCGCTTTTCCCGCCTTTGCCCGTCTCCGCGCCGACGACTGTCCTTTGTGGCCACTTCGGTAAACCGCATGCGCCCCCGCGTGCTGGTGTGCTGAACTGCCGGCGGTTGATTCGTCGCCGAGCCACTGGAGGAATGGTGCCCGAACTCGTGATCCGCCCCGCGACCCCGGATGACGCCCCCGGCATAGCGGCGGTCCACGTAGGCTCCTGGCAAGCGGCCTACGCGGGCCTGCTGCCCGACGAGTTCCTGTCCGGCCTGTCCATCGAGGCGCGGGAACAGTTCTGGGCTTCGAACCTGGCGGACACCTCCCGGCGACACACCGTCCTGGCGGCAGCCACCTCCGAGACGATCACCGGTTTCGCGGTCTTCGGCCCTAGCCGCGACGAGGACGCCACTCCGCGGACGGGCGAACTGTCGTCGATCTACCTCCTGCCGTCAGAGTGGGGCCAGGGAATGGGGCGAGCGCTGCACGAGGAGTGCGTACGAACCCTGTCGACCCAGTTCGAGACGGCGACGCTGTGGGTACTGTCGACCAACACCCGGGCCCGGAAGTTCTATGAACGGGCCGGGTGGGTCACGGACGGAAAAGCCAAGGTAGAGACAATGTCCGACGGTGCGGTGACCTTGGAGGAGGTCCGGTACCGGCTGCTGTTGGGAGATTAGGCTTCGGTGCTTCGGTGCTTCGGTGCTTCGGTGCTTCGGTGCTTCGGCTCGTTCTCGCTACTGGGCTCGTTCTCGCTACTGCTCGCTCGCATAGAGGTTGAGCGGCGGCTCGTCGATGGTGAGCACAGCGTCGCGTTCCTTGCCCGCCCGGTAGCTTCTCGCCGTCACCAAATTGCTGCCACGCCGGCGCCGCCACGCCGGCGACCGCTTGTACCGGCCGCTGGCAGACGGCCCAGGCCATGGTCCAGCCGCCGTGGCGCGGCGAATGCCAAGCCAGCTCGCTTACCAACCCCGCTCGCTTACCAACCCCGCTCGACCCGTCGCCATTTCCCGGCAACAAGCCCCCTCACCCCAGCCGGGAATCAACTACGGTCGCCATTCCCGGGCAACCGCCTGCTCAGCACCCCCGCCCGAGCCGCCGCGGCCCCCGCCTCCGCCGCGACCTCAGCCGTTTTCTCCGACACCGGTTCCCGCGACACGAACAACCTGTAGAACACCGGTCCGCACACCGTCCGAGTCACCTCGTCCGGATCGGTATCAGCCGGCACCTCCCCGCGCGCCACCGCCCGCTCCACGATCACCGCGGCTCGGGCATGCCGGTCCTGGTAGAACTCGCGCAACGCCTCAGCCGCCCGCTCCGAGTGGAATGCCGCCAGCATCGCGGCCGTCGGCAGCTCGCGTTGCCCCGGAGAGGTCAACGCGCGCACCACGTCCAGCGCCAGTTGCCGCAAATCGGCGACAAGCGAACCGGTGTCCGCCGGGCTCCAGGGTTCAGCAGTGCCGAACCGCAACGCGGCCGCGACCAGTCCTTCGCGCGACTCCCATCGCCGATAAACCGTCGTCTTGTGCACGCCCGACCGTTCGGCGACAGTCTCGACCGTCAGTTCGGTGAACCCGACCTCCGCCAGCAGATCGAGCGTCGCCCGCAAGACGGCGACGCGCGTGCGTTCCGTACGCCCGCCCGGCCGGCTGGTCCCCGGTGACTCGGTTGTCAATCGCTACCCCTGTTGCATTAGTGTCCTCAGTATGACACCGCTGAGCACCCGTTCGCCGCTGGACGGCGACGTCGCCTCGATCACCGACCTGATCGGCGACGCGCGCATCGTCGCGATCGGCGAGAACAACCACCACATCCGCGAGTTCGGCGAACTCCGCGCCCGGCTGCTCCGCCGGCTCGTCGAGGACCACGGGTTCACGGTGCTCGGGTTCGAATCGGGATTCGCCGAGGGCGACCTGGTCCAGCGGTGGCTGAGCGGTGGTCCCGGCGACGTCGCCGATATCGGGCGAGAGGGATTCACCTTCTCTCTCGGCGAGTCGGCCGAAGTGCACGAAATGCTGACCTGGATGCGCAACCACGGCGGCGTCCGCTTCTCCGGACTCGACCTGCCCAGTTCGGCCGGTTCGCCGCAACCAGCGTTGCAGATTGTCCGCAGCTTCGTGGAGGACGTCGATCCGGAGGTGCTGCCGCTGGTCGACGCCGCGATCACCGCGTCCGAGCCGTACTCGGCGGTCAGCAGCGCGGTCGCGCCTGGCCGTTATGCGGCAATGGCCACCGCGGACCGGGACGCCGCGACGGCCGCGTTGACGACTCTCGTAGCCCACCTTCGTTCCCTGTCGCCAGTTTATCGGCAACGGAGCGAGCCGGCGAGGTACGCGATCGCCGAACACCACGCGATCGGCGCGCTTCGCGTCGACGCGTACTTGCGCGAGTTGAGCGCCATGATGGCGGGAACGGCACCGTCGCTCCAGGGGTCATCTCGCGACACGTACATGGCCGCCACCGTGAAGCTCCTTCGCCGGCTACACGGCGAAGGCGAGAAAATCGTGGTGATGGTCCACAACGGACATCTGCAGCGAGTGCCGTTCGCGGCTTTGCCGACCATGACGTTCCCTTCCGCAGGCACACACCTCGCCGAGGAATTCGGCGACGACTATTTCGCCCTCGGCCTGACCGCAGGCACTGGCACGACCACTGGCCTCGAACCGGACGGGAGCGAGCGCCTCGGCTTCCGGGTATACGAACAGGAGTTGGAGCCACCCGTCGAAGGCAGTGTCGAAGCGGCATTGGCCGGCGCGGATCCGTGCGTGGTCGATTTGCGGCAAGACCGAGCGCGAGGCCTGACCGGATCGTCGAGCATGCGGCACGCGCACATGTTCACGAAGGTCGACGTCGTGCAGGCCTTCGACGCGCTGGTCTACTTGCCGACGATGTCGGTGAGCGCGCACGTCCCGGCGGCGACGTAGCTGTCGGTCTGCCAACGGTTGGCCGGCTAGCGGCAAAAGCTCTCGACCGGCCAACCGTTGGCCACTCAGCGGCGAAACGTGTCGGTCGGACAGCAGTTCGCCCCGTAGCGGCGAAACATCGACAGCTTCCGTTCGTCGTCCCCCCTTGTCTTTTACTTGTCGATGCGTCGGCGCGGGCGGGCGCTGGACCGGGACCAGCCCATCGTGTGACGTCGAGTTGCCGCTGGATGGCGACCGGGATACGACCGCAGGCATGCGGAACCGAGCGGCTCGTGGCCTTTTTTCGGCAACACTGACATTCCTGCTGGTCGCCGGTGTGCAACCAGCGGCACTGGCGGCGAGCGGGACTCAGGCCAATCCGCCGAGCTGGGCGCTCGACCGGATCGACCAGCGAACCGGCCTCGATCAGAAGTACCACTACGACTCGGACGGTTCCGGCGTCACCGTTTACGTGATCGACAGCGGCGTCGACGCCAAACACCCGGATCTGCAGGGCCGGGTCCTGCCGGGCAAGGATTTCCTCACTACTGGCACGGACACGTCGGACACCAACGGCCACGGCACGCGAGTCGCGGGAATCGTTGCGGGCCACAGCTACGGCGTCGCGAAAGGCGCGCAGATCTTCCCGGTCCGTGTACTCGACAAGGCAGGCGGCGGCGCGACCGACACGATTATCGCTGGGCTGAACTGGGTAGCCCAGAACGCACACCAACCGGCGGTCGCGGTGCTGGGCATCGGCGGAGTGCCGAACGAGCAGCTCGACAACGCGGTCAAGGGCGTCGCCGCGACGATGCCAATCGTGGTTCCGGCGGGGGAGGGCAGCACCGACGCCAGTCAAACCTCGCCTGCCCGAGTGCCAGAAGCACTCACCGTGGGTGCGACTGACGTCCAGGACCAGGTCGCGCCCTTCTCGAACTTCGGCACGTCGCTTGACCTGTACGCACCGGGTGTCGACATCCCCGCGCCGATCGCCGGAACCGCCGACGTCGGGACTCTGTCCGGTACCTCGATGGCGGCTGCGGTGACCGCCGGCGCGGTGGCCCTCTACCGGTCTTCGCACCCGGATGCCGCGCCCAATGCGGTCAGCGAAGCAATTGTGCAGGACGCAACGCAGAACGTGGTCAAGAATGCGCCCTCCGGAACCGCGAATCGGCTCTTGTGCACACTGCCTGCGGGAACGCCCTGACGGTTGCGGGACGACGGCTCGGCCAGCATCATGCATGCAGGTCGGCGTGCATGATGTCCATCACCTGGACTACGGCTCCCGCACCGCGGGACGAACCGGGTAACGTGCCTTCGATACCGATCCGAAAAGGGAAGGACCGGGCATGTTCCGCAAAGTGCTGGTGGCCAATCGCGGCGAAATCGCGATCCGGGCGTTCCGCGCAGGCTACGAACTGGGCGCGGGCACAGTGGCTGTGTTTCCGCACGAAGACCGCAACTCTCTGCACCGGCTGAAGGCCGACGAGGCCTACGAGATCGGCGAACCGGGCCATCCGGTCCGCGCCTACCTCTCGGTCGAGGAGATCGTCAAGGCCGCCAAGAAGGCGGGGGCGGACGCGGTCTATCCGGGCTATGGCTTCCTGTCGGAGAACCCCGACCTGGCCAGGGCCTGCGAAGAAGCGGGGATCACCTTCGTCGGCCCGAGCGCCGACATCCTCGAACTGACCGGCAACAAGGCGCGCGCGGTCAAGGCGGCGCGCGAGGCCGGGGTGCCGGTGCTCGGTTCGTCGCAGCCGTCCAGCAACGTCGACGAACTGGTCGCGGCGGCCGACGAACTCGGCTTCCCGGTGTTCGTCAAGGCGGTCGCCGGCGGCGGCGGCCGAGGCATGCGCCGCGTCGAGGACCCGGCTTTGCTGCGCGAGTCGATCGAGGCCGCCGCGCGCGAGGCCGAATCCGCGTTCGGCGACCCGACCGTGTTCCTGGAGAAGGCCGTGGTCGAACCTCGGCACATCGAGGTCCAGATCCTCGCCGACGGCGCGGGCAACGTGATCCACCTCTTCGAGCGCGACTGTTCCGTGCAGCGTCGCCACCAGAAGGTCGTCGAGCTGGCCCCCGCGCCGAACCTCGACCCCGAACTGCGCGACCGCATCTGCGCCGACGCCGTGAAATTCGCCCGGCAGATCGGCTACCGCAACGCGGGCACCGTCGAATTCCTGCTGGACCGCCAGGGCAAGCACGTGTTCATCGAGATGAACCCGCGCATCCAGGTCGAGCACACGGTCACCGAAGAGGTCACCGACGTCGACCTCGTGCAGTCCCAGCTGCGGATCGCCTCCGGGGAAACCCTCGACGACCTCGGCCTGTCGCAGGACAAGATCTACCTCCGCGGCGCCGCGCTCCAGTGCCGCATCACGACCGAGGACCCGGCCAACGGTTTCCGCCCGGACATCGGCATGATCAGCGCCTACCGCTCGCCGGGCGGTTCGGGCATCCGCCTCGACGGCGGAACCGCGTTCTCCGGCACCGAGATCAGCGCCCACTTCGACTCGCTGCTGGTGAAACTCACCTGCCGCGGCCGCGATTTCCGCACTGCGGTCGGCCGTGCCCGCCGCGCGGTCGCCGAGTTCCGTATCCGCGGAGTGGCGACGAACATCCCGTTCCTCCAGGCGGTGCTGGACGATCCGGACTTCCGCGAGGGCAACGTCACCACGTCGTTCATCGAGGAACGGCCGCATCTGCTGACCGCGCGGCACTCCGCCGACCGCGGCACGCGCCTGCTCACCTACCTCGCCGACCAGACGGTGAACCGTCCGAACGGCGAGCGTCCGCGCACGCCCGAGGCCGCGGCGAAGCTGCCGAAACTGCCCGCGGATCTCACTCCTCCGGACGGCTCCAAGCAGCGGCTGACCGAACTCGGCCCGGAGGGATTCGCGCGCTGGCTGCGGGAAACGCCGCAGCTCGGCGTCACCGACACCACCTTCCGCGACGCCCACCAGTCGCTGCTCGCGACGCGCGTCCGGACGAAGGATCTGCTCGCCGTCGCCCCGGTTGTCGCCGCGACCGTGCCGCAGCTGCTGTCCCTGGAGTGCTGGGGCGGCGCGACTTACGACGTCGCGCTGCGCTTCCTCGCCGAGGATCCGTGGGAACGGCTGGAGCGGCTGCGCAAGGCCGTGCCGAACATCTGTCTGCAGATGCTTCTCCGCGGCCGCAACACCGTGGGCTACACGCCTTACCCGACCGAGGTCACCACGGCTTTCGTCGAAGAGGCCACCGCGACCGGCATCGACATCTTCCGCATCTTCGACGCGCTCAACGACGTCGAGCAGATGCGGCCGGCCATCGAAGCCGTCCGCGCCACCGGCACCGCGGTCGCCGAGGTCGCGCTCTGCTACACCTCCGATCTGTCCGATCCGAACGAAAAGCTCTACACGCTCGACTACTACCTCAAGCTCGCCGAGCAGATCGTCGGAGCAGGGGCGCACGTCCTCGCCATCAAGGACATGGCCGGCCTGCTCCGCGCGCCCGCCGCGGCTCGCCTGGTGACCGCGCTGCGCAAGGAATTCGACCTTCCGGTGCACATCCACACGCACGACACCGCCGGCGGCCAGCTCGCCACCTACCTGGCCGCCATCCAGGCTGGTGCCGACGCCGTGGACGGCGCGGTGTCGTCGATGGCGGGCACCACGTCGCAGCCGTCGCTCGGCTCGATCGTCGCGGCGACCGACCACTCCGACCGCAGCACCGGTCTCGACCTGCACGCGATCGGCGACTTGGAGCCGTACTGGGAGAGCGTCCGCAAGATCTACGCCCCGTTCGAGGCTGGTCTCGCGTCGCCCACCGGTCGCGTTTACGACCACGAGATCCCCGGCGGTCAGCTTTCCAACCTGCGCACGCAGGCGATCGCGCTGGGCCTCGGCGACCGGTTCGAAGACATCGAGGCCATGTACGCCGCGGCGGACAAGATCCTCGGGCACCTCGTGAAGGTCACGCCTTCGTCCAAGGTGGTCGGCGACCTCGCGCTGCACCTCGTCGGCGCCGGCGTTTCCCCGGCGGACTTCGAGGCGGAGCCGAACAAGTTCGACATCCCCGACTCGGTGATCGGGTTCCTGCGCGGCGAACTGGGCGACCCGCCCGGCGGCTGGCCGGAACCGTTCCGCACCAAGGCGCTCGAAGGCCGTTCGGCGGCCAAACCGGTCGCCGAACTGTCCGAAGAGGACCACAAGGAACTCGCCGACAACCGCCGCGGCGCGCTGAACCGGCTGCTGTTCCCCGGGCCCACCAAGGAATTTCTCGCGCACCGCGACGCGTACGGCGACACCAGCGTGCTCCCGAGCAAGGACTTCTTCTACGGTCTGCGCCCGGGCGAGGAGTACTCGGTGGACCTCGAACCCGGCGTCCGGCTGCTCATCGAGCTGGAAGCCATCGGCGAGGCCGACGAACGCGGCATGCGGACCGTCATGTCCACGCTCAACGGCCAGCTGCGGCCGATCCAGATCCGCGACCGTTCCATCGCCTCGGACATCCCGGCCACCGAAAAGGCCGAGAAGGGCAACCCGAAGCAGATCGCCGCGCCGTTCGCGGGCGTGGTGACGCTGCAGGTGGCCGAGGGCGACCAGGTGGCGGCCGGAGCGACCGTGGCGACGATCGAGGCCATGAAGATGGAAGCGTCGATCACCGCTTCGGCGGCGGGCAAAGTCGGTCGGCTGGCAATCACCTCCGTTCAGCAGGTCGAGGGCGGAGACCTTCTCATCGTGCTCGAATAACCCGCTCTCGCGCCACTTTTTTCCGCACGAGGGGTCCCCTCGCTCCAAAACGGAGCGAGGGGACCCCTCGCACCATTTGCGGCTCGCCTTTTCCGGGGTGTTCGCGCTAGCGTCGATGCATGCTGATCAACGCGGTGCCGCAATGGCAGGGCGCGCTCAGCCCCGGGGCAAGGGGGCTGATCGAGGGCTGCCGGGCACTTTCCGAACTGGCCGGGCACGTGCTCGGCAAACCGGTGCACCACGTGCGCCAGGACGCGGCGACATCCGACGTCGTGACCGGGATAGCCAACCGGGCCGTGCTCACGGGCACGAACCGGCAGCTGCAGCTTGCTGCGCTCGAAGCGCCGGAAGGCCCGGTGCTCACGATCGGCGGCGACTGCGGCGTTGAGCTGGTCCCGGTCGGCGTCGCGCGTTTCCGTTACGGGGCAACGCTTGGCGTCGCGTGGTTCGACGCGCACGCGGACTTGAACACGGCGGATTCTTCGCCGTCGGGCGCGTATCACGGCATGGTGCTGCGGTCGCTGTTCGGCGAGGGCGACAAGGATTTCGCCGCGAGCCCGGCGCTCGAACGAGGCCGGGCGGTGCTGTTCGGCACCCGTTCGCTCGATTCCGCGGAAGAGGAAGCCATTGCCGGCGGTCTCGTTGTGCGCTCCGACGACGTCGCCGGAGCGCTGAACGCGGCGGGTGCCGACCGCGTTTATCTGCATGTTGATTTGGACATTCTTGATCCCGAAGAGTTCCCCGGAGTGAATTATCCGGAGCCCGGCGGGCTCACGATCGCCGAATTGGCCGAAGCAATCGACGGACTTTCCGGAATGGACGTCGTCGGTGCGGGCATCACGGAATGCGTCGGCACGGAAGTCGCCGCGCTGGAACCCGTGCTGGCCGCGGTGGGGAGGGTGCTGATGGAGGGCTGAACCTCCGCATCGAGGCGGGACGATCCGCGCCTCGTCCGGTGAGTGGACCACGGGAACGCACGGGCAAGAAGGAGGTGTGCCCGAGACCGTGCGGAAGACGGTTCACAGAACGGCGAAAACCGCGCCGGCCGGACGACCGCCCGGATTCACCGCAGCGGTGCGTCCAGGCTCGCCAAAGCCACGCGCACGGCGTCGACAGCTTCGTCCGGCGTGACCCCGAATTCCCGGCTGTGCCGGGCGTATTCGGCGGCCGCGTTGCGAAGCAGTGTGCCCGGATCCGGTCGTTCGGCCGGGCCGGTCACGACGGTTCCGCGTGCTCGTGCGGTGGTGACCCAGCCGGCGGTCTCAAGCTCGCGGTACACGCGGGCGACGGTCCCGGAGGCGAGCCCGAGGTCCCTCGAAAGCTGACGGATCGGCGGCAGACGGGCGTCCCTGGCAAGGGAGCCAGTCGTGATCGCGCGGACGATTTGGTCGTGCACCTGACGCCAAGGCGGAACCCCGCTGTCGGCGTCGACCACTACTCGCAGCGGCATCTACCGCGCTGCCGTGGTTGTCGCGCGCTGCTTCGGCGGCGGGCCGACGATCGCGAGGAACGCGGCGACGGTGACCACGAACGCGAGAAATGTGGCGAGGTTCCCGATCGTCGTCCAGCCGAGCGTGGCAGCCGTTCCGGTGCCGAGCCCGAGAGCGACGCGGGCGCTGCGAACGCGCAGTGCCAGGTCGACTTCCGGGTCGCCGGCGGCCGGACGCCGCACCGCGAGGAGCACGATGATCCACGACACCGCGGCCGCGCCGACGGTCACCGCGAGCGGGCCCCATTGCCGCAAAACGGCGAGATGCACGACGGCGGCGACGGTGGCGAGTCCCGAGACGATGACCGTCCACAACGGAGCGAAATCGAGCACGCCGCGCGGTGCGAGCACGGCTTCCCTGCGGGATGCCCGCGAGGGACGCTGCGCGAGGATTTCGGCGGCGAGCCCGCCGAGCAGCACCACGAACACCAGCGAGTTCGCGTTCCGTTCGCCGACGAGATCCGTCGCGCCCGGGATGAGCGGGAGGCCGAGGAACAGCCACGGGTACCAGAATCGCCGACGGCGCAGGTAGCGCACGGCCACCGGCACCTGGTCGGCGGTCGGGTTCCGCACGCCCCACTTCGTGAGCAGCCGAACGCCTTGCTTCTCGCCTGGCCACAACGCGACGAGGATGATCAGCCCGAACAGACCGGTGATGCCCGCGACGGCGAGTGCCGAGTCGAGTTGCATCGTGGACCCCTCCCTCTTGTATCAAGCACATGCTACAAGAGGGCTGTCGGCCTTGCCGAGTGACGCTCTGTGGTCGCTTTCGCTGCCTGCTGGGTCGCCCCTGAAGGCAGGCACCCGCGTTCGCCCGTTCGTACGCACGGCGTAGCGCGCCTGGTGGTGTGTTGTCGCGATGTGCCGCTCTGACCTCGTGAACTTGTCACGAACGTGACAAGAAATCGGTTTCTTCGGCGACTTGTGACACATTTGGCGTTCGCTTTTCGATGTGTCGGGTGTCACCCCTCAATGGATGCGGGGGCTTTCGGCGGTGCCGAGGTACCGCCGGGGACCGGGGCGGAGCGAAGGAGCTGCGATGTCGGTGGAGCGGGGACTCGATCACGCTGTGCCGTCGGCTGCGCTGCCGCGCAAACTCGCCGAGATCCTGCGGCCCGAGCTGGCGAGCCTGTCCGCCGAGATCGTCGACGAAATCCGCGCGACGATCCCCGCCTACGCGCGGCCGCTCGACGGTCCGTACGGGAGATCGATCCGCGCGGGCGTCGAGTACGCGATCACGTTGTTCGTCGCGCAGATCGCCGACCCGAGGGCGTCGAAGGAACAGTCGCACGAGGTGCACCATCGGCTCGGTCAGAACGAGATGCGGGAAGGACGGAGCCTCGACACCTTGCAGTCGGCCTACCGGGTGGGCGCGCGCGTGTCGTGGCGCCGGATCATGCGCGTCGGACGGCGGGCTGGTCTTTCGTCGGCAGTGATGTCGCAGCTGGCTGATGCCATGTTGGCGTTTATGGACGAATTGGCGTCTGTCGCGCTGGATGGCTACTTAGAGGCGAAAGCCCGCACCGCCGGCGCGTTGGACACTTGGCGGCGACGGTTGCTTGGCGTCTTGCTGGAGGTGCCTGCTGCTCCGCCGAAGGCGATTGCGGAGCTGGCGCAGCTCACCGGTTGGGCCGTGCCGGAACAGGCGTCGCCGATTGCCGTCCATTCGCCGCTGAACGGCAGGGCCCGCCGGCACGCGACGTTGGACTCCGACGTCCTGGCAGACCTGGACTCCGCCGAGCCGTGCATCGTCGTCCCCGGCGCGGTTAATGGTGCGCGACTGGCGACACTCCAGGCAGCGCTACCGAATTGCCGGTTGTCCGTCGGGCCGTGTGTGCCGTTGGCCAGCCTCGCCGATTCCTTGCGCTGGGCCCGACGGGCACTGGTTCTCGCCGATAGGGGGCGAATCCCGACCGAGCGGGTGCTCCGCGCGGAGGAACACCTCGCGGCTCTGCTGGTGCATTCGGATGGTGCGCTGACGGAACTCCTCCGTGCCCGGCTGTTTGCTCCCTTGGCGGATATGACCGACAAGCAGCAGGATCGTTTGCTCGAGACATTGCGCGCTTGGCTCGACAGCCAGGGGAACGTCGTCGAGATTGCCGAGCGTCTGCAAGTCCATCCGCAGACGGTGCGATACCGCATGCGCCAGCTGCAGGCGACGTTCGGCGAGCTCCTGCGAGATCCGGCTGCGCGGTTCGAGATGGAGCTGGTCCTGCGCGCGGCCGCGCCCGAGAACCTGCGGGCAGAACTGCTCTGGCCGACACCGCTCAAGAGCGCGAGCGTGGTGCCGCCCAGTCGACGGCCCAGCTCGTACGAGGACGCGAAAAGCCGCGGCTGACCAGCATCCCGGCTGTTGCCGAAAAACGGCGAAACGTCGGCGAGCGCCTCTCGAAGCCAGGTTGACGTGCTTCGGGTCGGCTGCGGCTGAGTTGGGGTAACGGGGCCTGGCTTCGGTTGAGTTGGCAGCAGTTGGTTATGCCGCTGGTTCGCCGACGGTGCGATGAATGGCGGTTGGCCAGGTCGGTGGGGGCGAGGGTGCCGCTGGTTCGGTGGTCCAGCGTCGAATGGGCGAGCCGTCGAAGCGACGTTGTGCTTTGTTGGCGGCGAGGATTCGCCGTTCTGCGGCCAAAGCCCGTCAGAGCATTGTGGGGCGGCGTTGGCTGAAAGGCGGTGTTCGTCAGTTCGGGTGGGGAGACGGGGAGCCGGCTGTGACGGGACGGTTCGTTTTGGAGCCGGGGGTCGGCGGGGTTGTCTCTGTCCCGGTGTTGGGCGTCCGTCCGGTGTTGGGCGCGGTGTTCGGTTTGGGGGTCGAGCCCGGCGGGATCGGGGGCGGCGGGCACTGGGTGTGGTTCGGCTTGGTGCATTCGCCGAAGTTGACGGCGACGACCTTGGCCTGGTTGATGTTCGTCGTGGTGGAGGCCATGCCGGTCAGCAGGGGGTTGAGCGGTTCGGCGACGCCGCAGTGGACGAACGGGGGCAACGTGAAACCGCGGTAGTCGGGGTCCGGCGCGTTCGGGTCGGTGCCGACGGTGCCGCCTTGCAGTGCGTTGTACGGGCCGAAAAGGTTGAGGGAAATCGGCGAGGCGGAGACGCAGTCCGGGCCGAGGTCAAGGGGGACGCCGTTGACCGTCGCGTTGCTCATCCTGGCCATGACCTTGACGTGAGTGGTCAGGATGGTCTCGCCGGGCGGTGCGCTGAGCTGCGCGTTGAGCTCGATCAGCTTGGCGTGGTGGTAGTCGGCGGGGAGGAACTCGACCGTGGCGCTCACCGGCACGAAGCCGAAACCCAGGAAGGTCGCCGTGACCGGCTTGAAGCCGACGGAACCCGTGATCGTGCTCGGATCGTGCTGGATGCCGTTGTCGTCCAGCACAATCGTCCAGACTCCGTTGAGCAGGCCGGTCGGTTTGCTGGTGACGGTCGCGCCCACCCGGTAGATCGACGAATTGGCGACGATTTGCACGAGGTTCAGCGGCGTCACGATGGTGAACCCGCCGCTGTCCTGCGGGGCGGCTTCATTGCGCGGCGCGGCGGGAGGCGGGGTGTCCGGGTTTCCGGTGCTTGGTTTGGCGGGAGCTGGGGCGACGAGGATCGAGGCCAGCGCGGTCTTCTGGTTTGGGGCTAGGGCGCACCGGACTGGCGTAGCATCGGTGGTGGATTCGGTCGCCGGTTTCAGGGCGATGGCCGGGGCGCCGACGTCGAACCTGACTTCGCCAGGGACGGTGATCGCCTGGTCCGGCAAGTCCGCGGTCGCGGTGAACTGGACGTCGTCGTTTTCTGGCAACGGCGTCGGCGCGATTGTGAACGGCGCGGGGATCGCGGTGCTTTTGTCGCCTTGATGCGCGGTCAGGTCCAGGGTCAAGCCGCCGCGGAGGCTGGTGGCGGGGGCCGGTGCCAACTGGGTCGCGACGGCGCGAGGAAGCGTGAACGACGCGGTCAGGGAACGGAATTTGACCGCGGAGCCGACAGTCGCCGTCGCGGGCAGGGTGGCGGTCGTCTTGAGAGTGATCCGCTGAGGGCCGGCTGGGGCGGCGAACGGGCAGTCGAGGGCGACGTCCGCGGATGCTTGTTGTTCGCCGGGCGACGGTGGGGCGGCCGGGGGTGTCGTGTCGGTCGCGGCGGAGCTGATGCCGGTGAGGCCGCCGGTTCCGATCGAGAGGGCGGCGAGGATCGCCAGCGCGGTGAAGGTCGTGCGGCGGGCAGTCAGTCTGCGGAGTGCTGGCATTGAGACGCCCTCCTCGCCCGCGGGGAATCGTTCTCGAGCGAAGTTACCGGTGGGTTTACCAGGCGGGCAAGAGGCGCGGCCGCAGCGGTGGATTTCCCTTGGCGGGGCAGGGTTTTCTTATGCTCGCGGGCTAGTTCGGGGCGGTGTTTTCATCGGAATCTGACAAAGAATCCGCGCGCCCGCCGACGGCTGCGAGTATCGCCGGAAAGTGCGGAGAAAGGGGCTGCGATGGCGACCGGATACAGACGGTGGAGCAGGGCCGCGGCACTCGTTGCCGCGGTCGTCGCGCTCGGGACAGGCGAGGTGACCGCGGCTGCCGCGAGTGAACCGCAGTTGACGGCGGCGAACGGTGTCTACGCATGGGGGGTGACGAACGCGATTCTCCGGACGCCGGCGACAGTCTCGTCCGGCGTGTCCGCGGTGTCGGCTGGGGGACTGGTCGCGCTGGCACTTAAGAACGGTGGCGTGATCGCCTGGGGGGACAACAACTTCGGCGAGACCGAGGTGCCCGCGGACCTCGCGTCCGGGACGAGTCAGATCGCCGCCGGCTGGACGCACGGGCTCGGCCTCAAGGGCGGCAAGGTGTATGCGTGGGGGAACGACTGGTACGGCCAGACTGATCTTCCGCCAACGGTGTCCAGCGGCGTGACGGCGATTTCCACCAGTTCGGTGCACAGCCTCGCGTTGCTGCAGAACGGTCAGGTCGTGAGCTGGGGCAGCCGGTCGGATGTGCCGGACTTCGCGCAGTCGGGCGTCGCCGCGATCTCGGCGGGCGGGGACCACAACCTCGTGCTGAAGAACGGCAGCGTACTGGCGTGGGGCAACAACACCTACGGCCAGGCAACGGTTCCGGCGGCGGCACAATCCGGGGTGACGGCGATCTCGACCGGGTTCGAGCACAGTCTCGCGCTCAAGAACGGCGGCGTGCTCGCTTGGGGGCGCGACAACGTCGGCCAGACTGACGTGCCGCCGGCGGCGACGAGCGGGGTGGTCGCGATCGACGCGGGATGGAACCACAGTTTCGCGTTCAAAGCGGACGGGTCCGTTGTCGGCTGGGGCAACAACACCTACGGCCAGGCGACCGTGCCTCGGCCGCCGATCTGCGGGCCGGTCGTCAGCGGGTCCGCGGGCGACGAGTTCAGCCTGGTGGTGACGGACCGTTCGATTCCCTGCCACTGAACCGACAACGGAGGGGCGGCACTCGGCCGCCCCTCCGCCGGAATCGGTCAGGAGATGGTGCCCGACGGGCTGAAGCTGGTGCCCGACGCGGCGGTGCACTGCATGGTCCAAGGAGTCCAGCTGCCGTCGGACGCCTTGTGGAACTCGAGTTGCGCCGACAGCGTCGTGTCGAGTCCGAACGTCACCGTGCCGGGGCTGGCCGGCGCGGTGTAGGTCGGGATCGACGACGTCGACGTCTGCGCGATGTTCACCGTGATCGCGCCGCCCGCCGGGTAGATCTGCTCCGGGATCTGCAGGCCGGAGGCGTCCGACGGGGAGAGCGAACCGTTGTCGACGGTGATCGGGACGTCGGCGGTGCCGCGGATTCCGTCGTAGCCCGCGGCCGTGAGCAGTGCGTGGACCAGTGCGGTGATGGTCGCGGTGCCGGAAACGTTGGTCGGGGTCGTGGTGCCGTTCACGGGGATCGTGTCCGGGCCGTTGAACTGCGCGGTGACCGACACGTTCTGCGCCGGGATGGCCGGGAACGTGCAGCTGTAGGTCGCGGGGCCGGCCTGGTAGGTCGCGGTGGCGGCCGAGGCCGTGCCCGCGGTCAGGATCGCGATCGCGCCTACGGCGACTCCGGTCATCACGCCGGTGGACAGTTTGCTGAGCCGGGGCATACCATTCTCCTTAGATCGGACTGCAGTTTTCGCGGCGATCCTGCGCAGTGGGGACGGAGGTTTCCGCGGATTCCGTTCCGGGACATTCGCCGGGAACGGGGATCGGCTCGGTAAGGAATCCCGGCCGCGAGCCCAAGGTTACCCGTGAGTTCAGTCGACAACAACCCTGCTCCGCGCCTGGTTCGCAGGTCGGCAACTGGACCGATTCTTTTGTCAGCGGCGGCGCAAACAGTATCGGCGTTTCGTGCCGGCGTGACAATTAATTCAAGATCAGGTATGCGAAAAAGGAGTACCGGAAAGGTGTCCGGTACTCCTTTTTCCTGCGGTTGATCAGTTCTTCGAGGTCAGGGTCAGGGATATCGTGTTGTCCGGTCCGGACACCAGTGCGCCGAGCGCGAGATCGGCGATGAAGCAGTTCTTGAAGTCCGGAATGGTGTAATTTCCGGTGAGCGTGATCGGCTTGGTGATGTCGACGTTCGCCGCGCTCAGGGTCAGGTCGATCGGCTTGACGGTCGTGCAGCTGCCGGGCACGGTCGGCACCGGGAAGACCGGCACGATCGGGCCCGCCCAGATGTCGCTGATCTCCATGTTCGCGGTTTCGTGGGTGGTGAGGGTGCCGTTCGCGAGGCTGCCGGTCGCGGGCGCGGTCGGGGTGACGGTGACTGTCGCCTTGATCTTGAAACCGCCGGCGAGCAGCGAAATGTGCGCGGTGGACGGCGGCAATTGCAGATTGGCGTTGAGGCCGACGGCGCCGGTTTGGTCGTCGACCAGGAGATTTCCGGCGAGAGTTCCGGGGCCGAGGTCGAGCGTGCTGCCGGTCTTCTTCACGACCGTGCTGCCCGTCACTGAATAGGAGATCGGAATGGGTATTTCGCTCGCCGATGCGGGAACGGCGGAGGCGAGGCTGACCGCGGTCGCGGCGGCCGCTGCGAGCACGCCGATTCGGGCGATCCGGGAAATGGGCATGACGGTACTCCTTCGGCGGTGAGGAAACAGAACTTCATCGGGGTGCGAGATCGGTGACGTACCAGTTTCCGGCAATCCGCTGTGCGGTGACGGACAGTTGTGCCGCGGCGGTTTCTGGGGTGGCGGAATTCCCTCTCGTGGCGGACTGGTCGAGGAAAACGAGCAACTGTGCGTTGTTTTCGGTGAGTTGCTGGACGGACGTGGCGGAGACTCGCGAGGTGAGCGTCAGTTGTTGGCCCGGGGCCATCGTGCGGACCTGGGCGAAGAGCTTCTCGTAGGAATCGCGGGCGTGGCCGCGCAGCAGGGTGGCGGCGGCGTTCTCGGTGACGCCGGTTTTGTCGTAGGTGTAGGAGAAGATCTTGTTGAGGGTGAGGCTGATGGCGGAGGTGACTTCGGCGGTGGCGGGTTGATCGGTCAGCGCGTGGTTTGAGGCGGCGGCGGACGCGGAGGTGGAGCGGGCTTCGACGGTGCACCAGACGCCGGCGGCGGTGAGGAGGGCGGTCAAAGCCAGGAGGAGTGCTGGGAGGCGGCGGGCTTTCGTGGGTTCGGGGTCTGGGGGAGGTGGGGTGGCGGGGGAGGGGATTGGCTCGGCGTCGAGTGGGTCGGCGGCCGAGGGTTGGGCGGGTTTGGCTTCAGATTCGGATTCGGGTTCGGAGGGGGGAGTTTGGACTGGCTTGGCGGCGGTGAGTGGTTGATCTGGGGTGGAGGTTGGTGTGGACTGCTCGGGAGTTGAGCCGGTGGGTGACGGGGCGGCTTCCGCTGTGGTGGGCGGGTGAGCGGCTGTGTTGGCTGACTGGGTGGTTTCGGCTGCGGTACACGCCTCGCCAGTATTGGCTGGCTGGGTGGCGTCGGCTGCGGTAGGCGGCTGGCCGGTGTTGGTTGGCTGGGTGGCGTCGGCTGCGGTAGGCGGCTGGCCGGTGTTGGTTGGCTGGGTGGCGTCGGCTGCGGCAGACGCCTGGGCCGTCTCAGCTGGTTCGGTCGCGGCAGGCGCGGGGCGCGTACTGGCTGCACCCGGCCGAGCGGCCTCAGCGGAAGCACCGATCGGGTCGCCGGATGAGGTTGTGCCAGCAGGGAAATCGGCCGATCCGGTGCGGGGCTTCGACCTGCGCGGGGTGAGTTTCATGATCCGGCGACCCCCAACTGTTCCAGGGTGCTGAGTTTCCAGCCTGACGCCGTACGGGTCAGGGTCGCGGCCAGGCGAGTCCGGCGGATGGGCTCGGTGGCGCCGTCCTTGGCCACGGTGATTTCCACTGACGCGAGGAGTTTCGCGGTGCCGGCTTCGGCATCCAGGTCGGAGAGGCCGGCGTCCAGGACGTGGCCGGTCGTCGTGGAGCCGTCGGGTGGGACGTTGCTGGGCAGGGTTGTTTGGAGGGCGCCGGTTGTCGCGGCTTGCCAGCGGGTCAGGTCTTGGTCGCGGTGGTGGGGGTCGAAGGTGGTCACTGTTGCGATCAGGGTGCGGCCCGCCGCCACAGCCTCGTCTCTGGTGGCGCCTGCGGTTGAGGTGGGGGCGGTCGCTGCGGTGTGCCACGACCAGGCTGACCAGGCGGCGAAAGCGGTGGCTGCGGTCAGGGCGATTCCGGCGGCCCACGTCAGGGTGCGGCGGGATTTGGCGGTCGAGGATGCGGTGGCGGGGGTCGAGCTGTCCACGTCGGCGGAAGCCGGGGCAGAGGTGGTGGAGTCATCGATGGCAGCGGGGGAGGTGGCGTCATCGATGGCCGCGGGACGTTCGGAGTCGCCGATGGGAAGCGAATCGTCAACCTCAGCACCAGAAGCGACCTCACCGGAAGAAGCCACCTCCGGTGACAACCTCAGTTTCCCCGGCGTAGCCACAGCATCTCCTCCAGATCAGTCGACGTCGGAAGCCCGCCAGCCACCCCGGCGAGACCGCCGGGCTTGGCCGGTTCCGGCACCCCGGCATGCGGGGCGTTCTGCGAACCGCGCACTGACGACGGATCCCCGGCGGGCAGGGTGCAGGCGGCGGACGTGTTGAACGGGAGCACCGGCAGTTCCGCGCTGCTGCGGTACTTCGTGCTCTCGTAACCCTTCCGGCACGGCGGCGGGTCGAAGAACGTCAAGGCCAGCGACAGCTTCCCGCCGTCGGGGGTGATGGCCGACGACGTCGCGGCCACGGTTTTCGGCAGGGTCACCAGCAGTTGCTCAAGACCGTCGGTTCGGGCGCTGAAGACGTCGGCCGTCGTGAGCAGGTTTGCCATCAGGATGGGCAGGCCGGGGCTGGTGTCCCGCAGCAAGCCCGTCACCTGGGTAGCGGCGGGCGGGACGGTGGCGATCAGTTTCCGCAGGTCGCCGTCGGAGGACGCTAGCTGCGAGGCGAACAGGCGGGCGTTTCGGCTGAAGTCTCGCCACGCGGTCGAGGAGGCGGCTTGGGTTTTCAGGACTGTCGAGCCGTCGTCGATGAGTTTTACTGTCGAGGGCAGGTGGGTGGAGGCGGAGTTCGTGAAGGACCTCGCGGTGTCCATCAGCAGTTGCAGATCTGGGCCGCTGCCTTGTAATGCGTTGTCGAGTTCGTTCACGACCGTGCGCAGGTCTTCTGTCGGGACCGAAGCGGTCAGTGAGTCCACATCGGACAGGAAAGTCTGCACGGGAAGCGGCAGGGCGGTGGCGCTGCGGGGGATTACGCTGCCGTCCTCCAGAAAAGGCCCCTGGTCCGTGGAAGGTTGCAGGTCGACGTATTGCTCTCCGACCGCAGAACGGTTCGCGACGATTGCGCGGGAGCGTGACGGGATCGGCGGGGCGGAGGTGTCCAGCAGCAGGTCCGCTTCCATGCCGTGGTCGGTCAGGCGCAGTTGGCCGATCCGGCCGACGGCGACGCCTCGGTAGGTGACCTCGCCGTTGGTGAAGATGCCGCCGCCTTCCGAAAGCTCCAGGCGGACGGTGTAGGTGCCGGCACCGAGAAGGCGGGCGATTCCGGCGTATTTCGCGCCGACGAAGGAAGTCGCCGCCAGCGCGACTATCACGAAGGCGATGACCTGGACCCGGATCCGTCTGGTGAGCATCAGCGGCCCCCCGCCGAAAGGGTCGGGAGACCTGGTGGGACGCCTTGGCCAGGTGGCGGCAGCGGCACGCCGGAGCCGGGGACCATCGAGGCGTAGACGTTCACGTAGTCGCCCTTGATCGCGTCCAGCACGGGGTCGGTGAACGGGAACGAGGGCAGGATTTCCAACGCCTTGGGCAGGTTTTGCCCGGCATCGGCCAGACGGCGCAGGATGGGGGCGAGTGCGCGCAGGTCAGCGGCGAGGTCGTCTCGGCTCTTGTTCGTGACGTCGGTGGCCACTGTGGACAGTTGGTCCAGCGATTGCAGCATCGTCACCAGTTGCGGGCGCTGGTCGGTGAGGGTCTTCAACCCGGGCGTCAGGTCGGTGAGGGCGTCGGCGATTTGGGAGTTTCGGTCGGCCAGCGTCGCGGAGAGATGATTCAAGCCGTCCAGTGCGGCGTTGATGTCGCGGCGGTGGGCGTCGAGGTTCGTCATCAGCTGGTTGACTCCGGCGAGGAAGCTGCGGATCTCCTCCTCGTTGCCGTCCATGGCTTTCGTCAGTTCGCGGTTGATCGTCTGCAGCTGACCGATTCCGCCGCCGTTGAGCAGCAGCGACAGCGCGCCGAAGATCTCCTCGAACTCCGGGTTCCGGTTGGTTCGCGACACCGGGATGACGGCCTTGTCGCCCAACTGGCCGGACGGCGAAGTGACCGGCGCGGCCAGTTCGATGAATTTCTCGCCCAGCAGCGACGATTGCCGCAACCGCGCGACAGCGTTCGCGGGCAGGTGGACGTCGCCGTTGACGGCCAGGACGGTTTCGGCGGTCCAGCCGTCGGAGCCCAGCCGGATCGATTGGACGCGGCCGACGGGGACGTCGTCCACCTTCACCGCGGCCTGCGGGACCAGGTCCAGGACGTCGGCGAACTGGACGGTGATCTCGTACGGATGCGCGCCGAGGTCCGCGCCGCCAGGCAGCGGCAGGTCGTAGACACCGTGGAAACCGCTGGGTGCCGCGCAGCCGGCGAGCGTGCTCACTGCCAGTACGAGGAAAAGCCGTCGTGCCTTCATCGGCCGCCTCCCGTCACGGCCACGTCCGTTGCCGGCAGCGGCAGGTACTCAAGCAGATTCGAGCGGCCCTGCAGCCGTCCGGTGGCCGGATCGACCGCGTTCAGCACGTTCTGGGCGGCCAGCGGGGCGACGTCCAGCGCCTCGGCCAGCGAGGCGCGCTGGTCGACCAAGATCTGCGTCGTCTTGGCCAGTTTGTCTACATTGGACTTGATCGCAGCCCGGTTGTCCCGGATGAAGCCCTGGACGGACGCGAGTGCGCTGGCTAGCGAGCGCAGCGCGTCAGAGAGCTCAAAGCGGTTCGCGGCGAGGGTGTCGGACACCTTGGCCAGCTGCTGGTTCACGTCCGCGACCTGGTGGTCGTTCGTGGCGAGCATGGTGGTGAACTTCTGCAGCTCGTCGACCGTTCCGAACAGGTCCGAGGAGTTGCCCGCCAGCGTGCGCGCGAGGCGGGCGAAGTCGCGGACGGAGGTGTTGAACGCCTTGCCGTTGCCGTCCAGGTTCGCCGCGCCCGTCCGCAGAAGATCCGACAACGCGCCGTTGGAGTTCGCGCCGTTCGGGCCGAGCGCTTTGCTCAGCGTGTCCAGGCTCGAGTACAGCTGGTCCAGCTCCACCGGCGTGCCCGTGCGGTCGGTGCCGATCACCGCGCCGTCGGCCAAGCGCGGGCCGCTCCGGGCGAGTTTGCCCAGTTGGACATAGCGGTCCGCGACCACGCTCGGCGCGATGACCAGCGCCGTGGTGTCAGCGGCGACCGGGATGTGCGGATCTACCGATAAGTCGACACGGACTTGCTCGCCTTGCGGGAGAACCGCGGTGACCTCGCCGACCTTCACCCCGAGCACCCGGACGTCGGATCCGCTGTAGACACCGACGGCTCGCGAAAAGTACGCCGTGACGCGGTATCGGCCGGATCCGGAGAACACCCACCACATGACGCCGCAGATCACCAAGGCCATCACCAGCAGGAAGACGACGAAACGGTAGGTGCGCGCGGTCATTTCGCGCCTCCCTTCGGCGGGGTGCACGGATCGCGGTTCTCCGGGATGAGGCCGCACAGGTAGCTGTCGAGCCAACGGCCGTTGCCCGCCGTGTTGTTCAGCACGCGGAAGTACGGCCCGGCGAGCTTGAGGCTTTGCGTGAGGTTCGCGTCTTGGCGTTGCAGCAGGTCGGTAACTTGGTCGAGCTGCTTCAACGCTGGCGCGAGCTGCGCGGTGTTGTCCGAAACCAAGCCGGACAGCTGTTTCGCGAGCTGCTGGGTTCCGACGAGCAGCTGGTGGATCGCTTCACGGCGGTGGTCCAGTTCGGTGAGCAGCAGGTCGCCGTCTTTGACGAGCTTCTCGAAGTCGTCGTTCGAGTTGGCGAGCGTGGTGGTCAGTTTGCGTGCGTTGGCCAGCAGTTCGGCGATCTCGTTGTCGCGCGACGAGACCGTTTTCGACAACGCGCTGAGCCCGTCGAGCGCGGTGCGGACGTGCTGCGGCGAGTTGCGGAAGGTGTCGCTGATGGTGGAGAAGCTGGTCGCGAGCTGTTTCGTGTCGATCGCGCCCGCCGTGTCGGCGAGGCCGTTGAACGCGTCGGTCACGTCGTACGGGGTCACCGTGCGGTCGCGCGGGATCGGCTGGTCTGGGTTCTGTTCCCCGCGGCCGGACGGGTCGAGGGCGAGGAACTTCCGGCCCAGCAACGTTTTGATCTTGATCTGCGCCGACGTCCGGTCGCCGATCCAGGCGTTCTTCACCCGGAAGCTGACCAGCACGTGGTCGTCGTCCAGGTCCACCCGGGACACTTCGCCGACCTTGATCCCGGCGATCCGCACCTCGTCGTCCGCCTGCAGCCCGGCGGCCTCGCCGAATTCGGCCTGGTAGGTGGTGCCGCCGAGGAACGGCAGGTTGTTGTAGTTCAGCGTGCCGGTGAGGATCGCGGCTAGTGCGACGCTGCCGACGATTCCCAGCACGAGCGGATTGCGCTCCCGGAACGACTTCACGCGCCACACCTCGCCGCGGTCGCCGGCACGCCTCGCGGCGGAGTCGTTTCCAGAACGGCGCTGCACAGGTAGAAGTTCATCCACGAGCCGTACGACCCGAGCGTGCCGATGGCGTTGAGCTTGCGCGGCAACGTGGTCAGTGCCTTGTCCACGTCGGCTTCCCCCTTGTTCAGGTTCCGGGTCAGCGCGTCGAGACCGGAGATGCTGTCCTTCAGACCGGGCCGGATTTCGGTGAGCAATCCGCTGGTGGATTGCGTCAGGTCGGCCAGCCCGGACACCGCGTCGCCGATCGCCGTGCGGTCTTCGGCGAGGCCGGACACGAGCTGGCGCAGGGTTGACACCAGCGTCGCGAGCGAATCTCCCTTGCCGTTCACGGTTTTCAGCACCGAGTTCAGATTGCCGATCACCTCGCCGATCACGCGGTCCCGGCTGGCCAGGGTGCTGGTGAGCGATCCGGTGTGCTGCAGCAGTTCGGTGACCGTTCCGCCTTCTCCTTGCAGCACTTGGACAATCTCGCCGGACAGGTCGTTGACGTCCTTGGGCGACAGCGCCTGGAAGAGCGGTTTGAAGCCATTGAACAGGTCGGTCAGGTCGAGTGCAGGAGTCGTGCGGTCGAGGGGGATTTCGCCGTCTGGCGGCAACACCCCGGCGGCGGCGCGTGGGCGTTCCAGTGCGAGATAGCGTTGGCCGACCATGTTGCGGTACTTGATCACCGCGGTCACGTTGGCCGGCACGGTGCGGCCGTTCTCGAGCGAGAAGCTGACGTGCGCGCGGTTGTGGTCGGTCACGCCGAGGTCTTCGATCTGCCCGACCTTCACCCCGGAAATCCGCACGTCATCGCCGATATTCAGGGCGGTGGCGTCGAGGAAAGTGGCCCCGTACCGCTGGCTCCCGCCGACCGAACCGCCGGTGATCGACAACGCGAGAATGACCGTCGCGAGGACCGTGACCAGGATGAAGATCAAGCTTTTGACCAGGGGAGCGGCAAGGTTTCTCACTTCGCCGTCACCTCCGTTCCGCGGTAGAGCGGGCCGACGAGCACGCTGCTCCACATCGGCACGTCAGCGGTCGACATGCCCAGGGACGGCGCGATCAGCGGGGCCAGGAACTGTTGCTCCTGAGGGGAATTCGCGATGCCGAGGTCGCCGGTCGACGGCTTCGTCGCCGGAGTTCCGGCGCTCGGCACGACCCCGCTCGGGTAGCAGCGCGGGCCGGTCTTCTCGGTATATGCAGGAGCGTCCTTGCCCGGCACGTATTTCCCGCGCGACTGCGACACGGTGACCTCGACGTGCAGGCCGGGTTCCTTCGATCCGGCGCCGAGGATCCGGTCCATCGACGGTTTCATGTCGGTGAGCGCCTGTAGAGTGCAAGGGAAGCTGGGGGAGTACTTAGCACCGATTTCGAGCGGACGGCGGCTGCCGGAGGACAACGCGATGATGTTGTTCCGGTTCTGCCGCAGGAACGTCGTGAGGTCCTGCGACGACGTCGTGACCTGCTGATACAGCGAACCGAGGTCCGTGCGCTTCGCGTCGACCGTGCCGAGGGTGACCGACGAATCGGTGAGCGCGTCGAGCAGATCGGGTGCGATGTCGCCATACATTTGGGTGACGGTGGCGAGGTCGCGCACGTTGCGGTCCAGCTGCGGCAGGTTCGGGTTGAACCGCCGCAGATAGTCCGACGCGGTCGCCAACGTCTGGCCCAGTTGTGCGCCGCGGCCTTGCAACGCCGTCGAAACCGCGGTCAGCGTGGTCGCGAGTTTCTGCGGCTGGACGGCTTTCAACACCGGCAGCAGGTTGTCGAAGACCCGCTCCAGCTCGATCGCGTTCGCCGACCGGTCCTGCGAGAGCACATCTCCGGCCTGCAACGGCCGCCCTCGGCCAGTGTCCGGAATGGACAGTTGCACGTACCGTTCGCCGAAGAGGGTCTTGGGCACGAGCAACGCGGAAACGTTGACCGGCAGCCATTTTACCTGCTCCGGGTCCAGCGCCAGCGAGATCTCCGCGCCGCCGCGGATCGCGTGCACGCCCCGGATCTCGCCGACTACGACCCCGCGCGCCTTCACCTGCCCGCCCGCGCGCAGCTGGTTGCCGACGCGATCGGCTTGCAGCGTCACCGGCACGGTGGTGGTGAAGTCCTTGTTGTAGATCTTCACCGTGAGCAGCACGAACGCCGACAGCGCCGCCAAGAACAGCACCCCGGCAGTGCGGACTCGGGTCTTGTGCCAGCGCCGGTTCATCCGGCCACCTGGACGGTCGTCGTGGCACCCCAGATGGCGAGGCTGAGGAAGAAGTCCAGGACGCTGATCGCGACGATCGCCGTCCGCACCGCCCGGCCCACCGCGACGCCGACGCCGGCCGGACCGCCGCTCGCGCGGAAGCCGTAATAGCAATGCGCGAGCACCACGACGACGCTGAAGATCAGCACCTTCCCGAACGACCACAGCACGTCGCCGGGCGGCAGGAACAACAGGAAGTAATGGTCGTACGTGCCCGCCGATTGCCCGAAGCCCCACACCGTGACCTGCCGCGACGCGAGATACGACGACAACAGCCCCACGGCGTACAGCGGAATCACCGCGACGAACCCGGCGATCACCCGCGTGGTCACCAGATACGGCACGCTCGGGATGCCCATCACCTCGAGCGCGTCGATCTCCTCCGAGATCCGCATCGCGCCCAGTTGGGCGGTGAAGCCGCAACCGACCGTCGCCGACAATGCCAGCCCGGCCACCAGCGGCGCGATCTCGCGCGTGTTGAAGTACGCCGAAATGAACCCGGCGAACGCCGACGTGCCCACCTGGTTCAGTGCCGAATACCCTTGCAGCCCAACGACAGTCCCGGTCGCGACGGTCATCCCGACCATCACGCCGATCGTCCCGCCGATTACCGCCAGCGCGCCGCTGCCGAAGCTCACCTCGGCCAGCAGCCGGACAATCTCGCGCAGGTACCGGCGCACCGCGCGCGGCACCCAGCCGAGCGCGCGCAGGAAGAACAGGATCTGGTCGCCGAGAGTGTCGAGGAAGCTCAGCCTGCGGTCGATCGCCTCGAGCACGCGCGTCGGAGTCGGGGTGGCCATCAGCTTCCCTTCGGCGGCACGAGCTGGAGGTACACCGTGGTGAGGATCAGGTTCAGCACGAACAGCAGCAGGAACGTGATGACGACGGACTGGTTCACCGCGTCGCCGACGCCCTTCGGCCCGCCGCGCGGATTCAGCCCCCGATAAGACGCGACGACCGCCGCGACGAATCCGAACAGCAACGCCTTGATCTCGCTGATCCACAGGTCGGGAAGCTGTGCCAGCGCGGAGAAACTCGCCAGGTACGCGCCCGGCGTGCCGCCCTGCATGATCACGTTGAAGAAGTAGCCGCCGAGCACGCCGACCACGCTGACCATGCCGTTGAGGAACACCGCCACGCCCATCGCGGCCAGCACGCGCGGCACGATCAGGCGCTGGATCGGCGAAACTCCCAGCACCTCCATCGCGTCGATTTCCTCGCGGATGGTGCGGGAGCCGAGGTCGGCGCACATCGCGCTGCCGCCCGCGCCCGCGATGAGCAGCGCGGTCACGATCGGGCTGGCCTGCTGGATGATCGCCAGCACGCTCGCCGCGCCGGTGAACGACTGCGCGCCGATCTGCGTGGTCAGCGACCCGATGTGCAGCGCGATCACCGCGCCGAACGGGATCGACACCAGCGCGGTCGGCAGGATCGACACGCTCGCGATGAACCAGAACTGCTGCACGAGTTCACGGAACTGGAACGGACGGCGGAACGTCAGCCGGACGACGTCGAGCCCCAGTGCGTAAAGCCGGCCGGTCTGGTGCAGTGCCGCGGCGCCGGGAAACGCCATCGCCCGACCTCCCAGCAATTTCCGGGCACGGCGGAATGCCCGCCGAACGCCCGTTCCGGTGCTGATCCGTTTGGCGGATCGAGGCGGAAGGAAAGCGTCGGCGGGGTTACCGTGCGGTTTCGTTACTGGTCAGTACGCTAACGAGGGCCTTGCCCGCAGACAAGAACTTGCCCCGTACCGCGGGGTCACGGCGTCGTAACCGCCGAATTCTTGTGCGGTTGTGACAACTGCCGGGAATGCGGTTGTCAGTGCCGGAAAATAAATACCGGTGCGGCGGTTTCCGGATGTTTCAGCGGGCGAGCCAGCGGTGCAGCGAAGCCGTCAACGCTTCAGGTGCGTCGAGCTGGATGAGGTGTCCGGCCGAACGGACCAATTCCAGCCCGGCGCCCGGGATCATCCCGGCGAGCCGGTGCGCGCGGTCGACCGGGATCCAGGTGTCCTCCGTGCCCCAGACGACGAGCGTGGGCACGCTGATGTCGCGGTAGCGCGGTTCGATTTCGTCGGTGTACCGCTGATCGGCCTGCGCGATCTGCCGGTAGAACGCGGCCTGTCCCGCCGAACCGAGCCACGGCGTGACCAGCATGTCGTGCGCCTCGGCGGACAACGGACGGTGGGCGGCACCGGCGATGTACTCCCGCACCAGCGCTTCGTGCAGGTTCGGCGGCAGCTGCGCGAACACGTCCGCGTTCTCGGCCACCAGACGGAAGAATTCCGAACCCCACGGTGCCAGCGCGACGACGTCCACCAGCGCTAGCGACCGATAAGCCGCGCCGTGCAACAGAAACGCGCGCAGGCTGACCGCGCCGCCGTAGTCGTGCGCCACGACGTCCGGCTCTTCGAGACCCCAATGGTCTAACAGCGCGGCGAACGTCTCGCCCTGCGCGGCCAGCGAAACGTCCTGGCCGTCCGCCATCGTGGAACTGCCGTAGCCCGGCATATCCCACAGGTACACGGTGAAGTCCTGCGCGAACGTCGAAGCGATCGGCTCCCACAGCTTCGACGACCACGGCGTCCCGTGACAGAACACGAGCGGCGGCCCCGCACCCTGCCGGGACCACCGCACCTGCTGCCCGCGCCAGTCGAAGACCGCCATCAGCGCTTCAGGTCCGCGACGATCTCGTACGAACGCACGCGGTCCTCGTGACCGTGCACCATCGTGGTGATCATCAGCTCGTTGGCGTCGGTGTCGGCCAGCAGCTGGTCCAGTCCCTTCCGGACGCTCTCCGGCCCGCCGACGATGCTCGACCCGAACCGCTCGGCGAGGAACGCGCGGTCCATTTCGGTGTACGGGTACTCGGCGGCGTCCTCCGGCGTCGGCAGCGCGATCGGACGGCCGCGGCGCAGGCTGAGGAAGGTCAGCCCGCTAGGTCCGGCGAGATACTCCGCGCGCTCGTCGGTCTCGGCGGCGATCACCTGCACGCCCAGCATCACGTACGGCTCGGAAAGCACCTCGGACGGACGGAAGTTCTCGCGATACAGCCGAACCGCCGGAATCGTGTTCTCGGCCGCGAAGTGGTGCGCGAAGGAGAACGGCAGCCCCAGCCGTCCGGCCAGCTGTGCGCTGAAGCCGGACGAACCCAGCAGCCACACCGGCGGCTTGTTGCCTTCGGCGGTGACCGCGTTGACGCCGCGCGCCGCGTCCGGCTCGAAGTAGGAGATCAGCTCCATCAGGTGCTCGGGGAAGTTCTCCGCGGACAGCCCGCCCGGCCCGCGCAGCGCGAGCGCGGTGCGCTGGTCGGTGCCCGGCGCGCGGCCGATGCCGAGGTCGATCCGGCCCGGGTGGAACGCCTCCAGCGTGCCGAACTGCTCGGCCACCACGAGCGGCGCGTGGTTCGGCAGCATGATCCCGCCGGAGCCGACGCGGATGCTCTCGGTGGCGTCCGCGACGTGCCCGATCAGCACCACCGTGGCCGAGCTGGCGATGCCGGGCATGTTGTGGTGCTCGGCGAGCCAGTACCGGTGGTAGCCCAGCCGCTCGGCGTTGCGGGCGAGATCGAGCGTGTTGCGCAGCGCCTCGCCGACCCCCTTCCCTTCGGAAACGGGGGAGAGGTCGAGCACGGACAGCGGCACGTCAGGCAGAGAGGTCACGTAAGGGCGTAACGCGCGGGGCGGCGGTTCCCTTCCCGGTTGCCTTCTCGTGAGTGGCAATCACGGTTCTAACCGCGATTGCCACTCACGAGGGCAGCCAGTCCGGGTTCGAGGCGAGCACGATCAGCTGCTGCGTCGCGCGGGTGAGCGCGACGTACAGCACGCGCCGTCCGGTGGAGGACTCGGTGACCAGGTCCATGGGCTCGACCAGCACGACCGCGTCGTATTCGAGGCCCTTCGAATCGAGGCTGCCGACGACCTTCAGCCGCTCGTCGGTCTGCCCGGCGAGCCAGCCTTCGACCTCTTCGACGCGGTCCATGGCAGTGATCACACCGACCGTGCCCTCGACCGCGCCGAGCAGCTCCTTCACTGCGGTCTGCGTCGTGGTCACCAACGCGGCCTGGTCGACCGGACGGACCTCCGGCTCGATTCCGGTGGTGCGCACGGCCTTGGGCAGCTCGTCGGCCTGCGCGTGGCCGGCCACGACCTTCGCCGCGAGGTCGAAGATCTCCGCCGAGTTCCGGTAGTTCGTGCGCAGCGTGAAGCGCCGCCGCGTGGTCTTCACGCCGAACGCCTGGTCACGGGCCTGTGCCGCCTCGTCCGGATCCGGCCACGAACTCTGCACCGGGTCGCCCACGACGGTCCAGCTCGCGTACTTGCCGCGACGGCCGACCATCCGCCACTGCATCGGCGAAAGGTCCTGCGATTCGTCGACGACCACGTGCGAGTACTCGTCGTAGTGTTCCGGGCGGTGCGGCGCGCCGCCGGAACTGCCGCGCTCCGGGGCCACCTCGACCACGGTCTGGCGACGGCGCCGCTTCGGCTCCGGCCCGACCAGCACGCGCAGCTCGTCCAGCAACGCGACGTCGGCCACCGACCAGCCGCGCGCACGGTCCGCGAAATCGGCCGCCAGCAAGCTGATCTCGTTCCGGTTCAGGATGCCCTTCGACGTCGCGGCCAGCCGCTTCTCCGTGCCGAGCCACTTGAGCACCTGCGCCGGGTACAGCACCGGCCACCACACGACGAGGAAGCGGTGGAAGTCGATGCGCTCGCCGAGATCGTTGATCAGCTCCGCGCGGTCGATCTCCTTGCCGTCCGCCTTCGCGTACTCCTCGGCCTTGTCCGCGAGCGCGGCCAGAAGCAGCTCTGCCACGCGTACGCGCGACCTGTTCGGCGGCGCGCCCTGCGTGTGCGCCTTGCGCCGTACCTTCTCCAACTCGCGCGCGGTGAGCTTCAGTACTTCGCCGCGGTAGACGATCTTCAGCTCCGTCGGCGCTTCGGGTGGGGTGTCGCGCAACGCGCGCAGAAGCACCTTTCGCATCCGCAGCGAACCCTTGATCGCGGCCAGCGCGGCTGTGTCCTGTCGCGTCGCTTCGAGACCGTCGAGCACTTCGCCGAGCGCGCGCAGTTCGACGTTCGTTTCGCCCATCGACGGCAACACGCGCGAGATGTATGTGGTGAAGACGCCCGATGGGCCGATCACCAGCACGCCCGCGCCGCCGAGCTGACGGCGGTGCCGGTACAGCAGGTACGCCGCGCGGTGCAGCGCGACCGCCGTCTTGCCGGTGCCCGGACCGCCGGTGATCTCGGTGACCCCGCGCCACGGCGCGCGGATGACGTCGTCCTGTTCCTTTTGGATCGTGGCGACGATGTCGCGCATCTTCTCGCCGCGCGAGCGGCCGAGCGCGGCCATCAGCGCGCCCTCGCCGACGATCTGCATGTCCTCGGGCACGGCGTCGGCGATCAGCACGTCGTCGTCCACGTCCAGCACCGTCTGCCCGGAGCAGCGGATCACGCGGCGGCGCACGACGTCCATCGGCTCTTCGGCGGTGGCCTGGTAGAACGCGGCGGCGGCGGGCGCGCGCCAGTCGGTGACCAGGTTGTCGAACTCGGTGTCGCGGATGCCGAGGCGGCCCACGTAGATGTGCTCGCGGTCGAGGTGGTCGAGCCTGCCGAAGACCAGGCCCTCGTACTCGGCGTCGAGCGTCTGCAGGGTCTGGTTCGCGTGGTAGACCATCATGTCGCGTTCGAACAGCATCGACGCCTGCTCGAAGATCGCTTCGCGCTGGGCGCCTTGGCCCAGCTCGTAGCCCTTGGCCCGCATCGCCTCGGCCTGGGTCCGCAGCTCGGCGAGCCGCGTGTAGACCCGGTCGACGTGTGCCTGCTCGACGGCGATCTCAGCCCGTCTCACCCGGGGTTCCGACACGCAACGCTCCCTTGAACACCATGACCTCGCCTCTGGAGGGCGAAGGACGACTCTACGCGCCCGCGCGCGAGGGTTCGGCAAGTCCTGCCCAACGCCACATCGCGACCTTGGGCGAAGATGGCCGGGTGACGAGGATCGTGGCGGGGAAGGCGGGCGGACGGCGGCTGAAGGTGCCGCCCAAAGGCACCCGTCCGACGTCGGAGCGGGTGCGGGAAGCACTGTTCAACGCCCTCGAAGTGGCCGGTGAGCTGGACGGAGCCCGCGTACTCGACCTCTACGCCGGCTCGGGCGCGCTCGGTCTCGAAGCGCTTTCGCGGGGTGCCGCGGACGCTTGGTTCGTGGAAGCCGACCGTCGGGCGGTAGAGGTGCTTCGCGGCAACGTTGCCGATTTACGGCTAGGCGGGACAGTGCGCGCGGGCCAGGTTGAGACGGTTGTCGCTGCGCCTGCGTCGGTGCGGTTCGACGTGGTGCTCGCAGACCCGCCGTACGCGGTCGATGCTGCTTCGCTGGGTACTGTGCTCGCTTCGTTGCACAGTGGTGGCTGGCTTGCTGACGGCGCGTTGACGGTGATTGAACGGGCTGCGCGCGACGGTGCTCCGGAGTGGCCGTCGACGTTTAAGCCGCTTCGCGACAAGCGCTACGGCGATACAGCGTTGTACTGGGCGGAGTACGACAGCTCATCCGAGGTGTGACGCAGTCGTCACGAGTGCGCGCGCGACCGCGTGGCTTGATAGCGTCCGCGCCATGCGGCGTGCGGTCTGTCCCGGTTCTTACGATCCGGCCACCAACGGACATCTCGACATCATCGAGCGTGCTTCGGCGCTCTTCGACGAGGTTGTCGTCGCGGTGGGGGTGAACAAGAGCAAGAAAGGCCTCTTCAGCGTCGAGGAACGCATGGAGATCCTCCGCGAGATCACCGCGAAGCTGCCGAATGTACGCGTCGATTCGTGGCAGGGCCTGCTCGTGGACTACTGCCGCGACAACGACATCGCCGCGGTCGCGAAGGGCCTTCGCTCGGTCAGCGACTTCGACTACGAGCTGCAGATGGCTCAGATGAACCGCGAGCTCACCGGCCTCGAAACGCTGCTGATGGCCAACAACCCCGCGTACGGCTTCGTGTCCAGTTCGCTGGTCAAGGAGATCGCGGCGCTCGGCGGCGACATCGAGAACCTGGTGCCGCCGGTGGTATACGAACGCCTTGTCGCCGTCTACGCCAAACAGGACTGAGCACCGCTTCCGTCCGCAACGCCAGCCCAGCGGCCGATTTAGCCTGAACGGATTACAGCCTTCGTCGGGACTTCGGCCGCGACCTGAAGCTGTTCACCTCACGTCATTCTGCGGACTACCCGACCGGGTTACCGTCCGAAAATGACCAACAACCGCAGCCGCATAGTCGGTGTCCTTTTCGCACTGCTGGTCGGTTTCCTGGGGTTCGGCACGGCCGCGGAGGCCGTCCCGCTGTCCCCGGCGGCGCCGGCGTCCGTGCAGCCGAAGCAGAACTCCTGTGGGGATCTGTCCGGGTTCACGCACGTCAAGCTGTCGGCGCTGCCCGCGCAGGCGACTGACACCTACAAGCTCATCCAGACGAACGGCCCGTTCCCGTACCCGAAGAACGACGGCGTCGTGTTCACCAACCGGGAGGGGATCCTGCCCTCCTGCGCGTCGAGCTACTACCACGAGTACACCGTGCCCACGCCCGGTTCGAGCAACCGCGGCACCCGGCGGATCGTGACCGGCCAGGGCGGCGAGTACTTCTACACCGGCGACCACTACGCCACGTTCCAGGTCATCGACATCGACGGCGGCAGCACGCCCACGAAGTGCGGCGACCTGTCGAAGCTGAGCCCGGTCGGCTACTCGACGCTTTCCGACGAGGCCAAGAAGGTCGTCGACGGCGTGCGCGCGGGCACCCTCAGCGACGGCACGACCTACCAGAACCGCGAGGGCGTCCTGCCCGCGTGCGACGCCGGCTACTACACGCTGTACGACGTCGGCTCGGAGGACCGCGTGATCTCCGGCGACGGCGGCGAACTCGTCTACACGCCGGACCACTACGCCACCTTCCAGAAGATCGATCTCAACGGCTGATCGCGGCGCGGCGGGGCGGTCTCACCGACGGGTGAGGCCGCCCCTTCCCGTCCGTGCCAGGACACGCCCGGTCGGGTGCTCGTTCACCGGTTCAGGCTGCGAAGCGGGCAGACTGGAAGCCAGTGATCGGGGAAACTGCTTGAGGGAGTGGCCGTGTACCGGGTTTTCGAGGCACTCGACGAGCTCGTCACGATCGTCGAAGAGGCGCGTGGGGTTCCCATGACGTCCAGCTGCGTGGTGCCCCGCGGCGACGTCCTCGAGCTGCTCGACGACGTCCGCGACGCGCTTCCCGGCGAAGTGGACGACGCGCAGGACGTGCTCGACAAACGCGACGACCTGCTGCTGGCCGCGCGCAAGGAGGCGGGGGAGACCGTCGCCGGCGCGAACGAGGAAGCCGAGCGGACGGTGTCGGACGCCACGTCCGAGGCCGAGCGCATCCTCGCCGACGCGCGCGCCCACGCGGAGCAGATGCTGGGCGACGCGCACAACGAGGCCGAGCGCATGGTCGCGGGCGGGCAGGCCGAGTACCAGAACCTCACCGAACGGTCCCGCGCCGAGTCCGAGCGGATGATCCAGGCCGGCCGCGACGCCTACGACCGCGCGATCGAGGACGCCCGCGCCGAACAGGCCCGGCTCGTCTCGCAGACCGAGGTCGTGCAGGCCGCGCACGCCGAATCCGCGCGCATCGTCGACGAGGCGCACGCCGAAGCCGACCGCCAGCGCGCCGACTGCGACGCGTACGTGGACGGCAAGCTGGCCGAGTTCTCCGAACTGCTGGCCACCACGCTGCGCACCGTCGATTCGGGCCGCAACCACCTGCGTTCGCCTTCGACCGGCCACGGCAACGGCCGCTCGACGCTGTACGACTACCAGGTCTGAGTTCCCGCCGCGGGTGTTCCGGCCGGTTGGGACGGGATGCCGAGGCTGTCGGCGGGGCAAGCGGCCCCAATGTGGCATTGGGTGCGTCAGATGCACCCAATGTGGCGTTCGGTGCGTCGCATGCACCCAATGCCACATTGGGGCGCATGACCGCCGCGCATCCGGTACCGCCCGGCACTGCGGCCCGTGCGTGCCGGTCACGGTTCCGGCCGCGATCGGTGCTCGCCAGGTCCGGCCACCTCCAACGCGGTTGCGGGGCCTGCGTACGCTGGTAGGCGATGTCCGAAAACCCTGCCCAGAACCCCCGCCCCGCGCAGCTCGACGACCGCAGCCCGTGGGTGGTCGACACCCGTGAGCTCGGCCGCCGCGCGGGACTCAGCCGGGAGCTGCGCCGCAGCGCGCCCGTGCCGACCGCGCTCGGCGTCCCCGGCGTGCTCGAAATCCGCGAAGGCGAGCCCGTCGAGCTCGACCTGATGCTCGAATCCGTCGTCGAGGGCGTCCTCGTCACCGGCACCGCGACCGCGGTCGCCACCGGCGAGTGCTCGCGCTGCCTCGACCCGGTCACCGAGCACATCGAGGTCGACCTCACCGAGCTGTTCGCCTACCCGGGCTCGGCCACCGAGGAGACCACCGACGAGGACGAGATCCCTCGCCTCGTCGACGACCGGATCGACCTCGAGCCGACCGTCCGCGACGCCGTGGTGCTGGCGCTTCCGCTCGCCCCGCTGTGCCGCGAGGACTGCCCCGGTCTGTGCATCGAATGCGGCGTCAAGTGGGCCGATCTCGAGCCCGGACACGGGCATGAGAAGATAGATCCTCGGTGGGCCGCGCTGGTCGAGCGATTCGACGAGAACGCGGGCGAAAAGCCTGCGCACGGCTCCGGAGAGCAAGCCTGACGAGCGTCCAGCTCGATCCGGGAGAAGTAAGTTCGCTCGCATCCGCGAGCAGACCGTTTGAAGGAGATCTACTCGTGGCCGTCCCGAAGCGGAAGATGTCGCGATCCAACACGCGCTCCCGCCGCAGCCAGTGGAAGGCGGCTCCGGTTCAGCTGGTGCCCTGCTCCAACCGCGCCTGCCGCCAGCCGAAAATCCAGCACGTCGCTTGCCCGGCTTGCGGCCAGCACAACGGCCGCCAGGTCGTCGAGCCCGCCTGAGCGGGCAGCCGACCATGGGGGGTAAGCCCGTCGGAGGACCCGCGGCCGATCCCGCATCGTTGCTCGAGGCGCTCGGGGTCGTTCTTGACCCCGAGCTGCTCCGTCTTTCGCTCACGCACCGCTCGTACGCGTACGAGCACGGCGGCCTGCCGCCGAACGAGCGACTGGAGTTCCTCGGAGACGCGGTGCTCGGCCTCGTCGTCACCGACCACCTCTACACCACCCACCCCGACCTGCCCGAGGGCCAGCTCGCGAAGCTGCGCGCCAGCGTCGTCAACATGCACGCGCTGGCGGGCGTCGCACGCGGGCTCGGCGAGGGCGGGCTCGGGGCGCATCTGCTGCTGGGCAAGGGCGAAGAGCTCACCGGCGGCCGGGACAAGGCGAGCATCCTCGCCGACGGTCTCGAAGCCGTCATCGGCGCCACGTACCTCGCGCACGGCATCGAGGTCGCGCGCAAGCTGGTGCACCACCTCTTCGACGGGTTGCTGGCCGAGGCTCCGCTGCGCGGGGCTGGCCTCGACTGGAAGACCAGCCTGCAGGAGCTGACCGCCTCCGGGGGACTCGGCGTGCCCGAGTACCGCGTCGAGGACAGCGGTCCCGACCACCGCAAGGAATTCACCGCCACCGTGCTGGTGGCGGGCCGCGCGCTGGGCGAAGGCAACGGCACCACGAAGAAGGAAGCCGAGCAGAAGGCCGCGGAGACCGCCTGGCGGGCGCTGTCGGAGGAACTCGGCACCGGCGACGACGCGAGCTGAGTCGTTTTTTCTTCCCGGGGCCGGCCGACGTGAATGTCGGCCGGCCTCGGTTTTTGGTTCTGAGGCACGGGCCCGCCGGTTTTGTCGGGGGCGCCGGGCAGAATGAGCGCATGCCCGAACTACCCGAGGTCGAGACCGTCCGCGCCGGTCTCGAAGCGCACGTCGCCGGCCGTACCGTCCGGGCCGTCGAGGTGCTGCACGACCGCGCCATCCGGCGGCACGCCCAGGGAGCTGCCGACTTCACCGGACGGCTCGCCGGAGTCACGATCGAGGCGGCCCGGCGGCGCGGCAAATACCTGTGGCTGGAACTGTCCGACGGCGAAGCGGTGCTGGCACATCTCGGCATGAGCGGCCAGATGCTGGTGCAGCCCGAGGGCTCGGCGGACGAGAAACACCTGCGCGTCCGCGTCCGCTTCGCCGACGGCGGGCCGGAACTGCGGTTCGTCGACCAGCGCACGTTCGGCGGCCTAGCGCTGGACGAACTGGTCGAGGTCGACGGCGACAGCCTGCCCGGCACCATCGCGCACATCGCCCGGGACCCGATGGACCCGAAGTTCGACCCGGAGGCCGCCGTGCGCGCGCTGCGTTCGCGGCGGACCGAGGTGAAACGCGCGCTGCTCGACCAGACGCTGGTGTCCGGGGTGGGCAACATTTACGCCGACGAGGCGTTGTGGCGCTCCAAACTGCATTGGTCGCGGCCGACCGAGAAACTCACTGCCGCACAGGGGCGAACGCTGGTGTCCGCGGCGAGCGACGTGATGTCGGCGGCGCTGCTCGCGGGAGGTACGTCGTTCGACGCGCTTTATGTGAACGTGAACGGGGAATCGGGGTATTTCGAGCGCTCGCTCGACGCGTACGGCCAGGAAGGAATGCCGTGCCGCCGCTGCGGTTCGCCGATCCGGCGGGAGCCGTTCATGAACCGGTCGTCGTTTTCATGTCCGCGGTGTCAGCGGCGGGCTCGGGTGGCTTAGCCGCGCGGTGGACCGGTGGCGAGGCTGGGCTGGGCGGGTCCGTTGTGGGTGTGGTCGGGCGAGAACGGGAGGTCGCTGAGCACCGCGCGACTTGACCGGTAGCGATGCCCGAACCGCGCGAACCAGCGGCCTTTTCCTTCCGCGTCACCGACATTGGGCGGCGAAAAGCCTTGTGCTGCTGGCACATCGGTGAATTCAAGCTCAAGCTGTCTCCTCGCGGGCGAAGAGCGGTTCCGCCGCTTCCAGCCGCGGGACCGAGATGCCTGACCGGCGTGCTTCGGCCAGCGTGTCCCGGCAGACCTCGCGCGGCTCCTCCGCGTCAGGGTTGTTGTGTGCCGCGAAACTCGCGCGCACCGGCCCGACGTGGGCGGTCAGCCAGGCGAGCACGGGGGCCGTCAGCCAGGTGGGCGCTCGGAACAGCAGCAGGCCGCCGCGGTGCCGTCGCAGGTCGATACCGCGCGCTTCGAGGAGCGGCAGAAGTTCGCGCCCGGCCAGCAGGCCCTCGCGCATGTCGCGCGTCGATCCGGCCAGGTCGGACAGGGAACCCAGCCGCAGGCCCTGGGAGAACAGGCCCGCATCCGACACGAAATGGACCCACAGCCAGCCGCGGAAGTCCGGCCGCTCCTTGATCCGGAGTCCGGCCTCGCGAAACGCCTTGCGCACGGCCAATTCCCGGTAGGTCGGGGGCTCGCCGAGAGTGCCGAAGACGACCGACCGCAGCAGGAATCCGCGGAGCACGCCGTCCGCGCCGAAACCTCCGCCGCCTTGGGGGAAGCCCCAGGCGACCTGGTCGACGGGGAGTGCGCCGATCGCGTCCAGCGGCTCGGTCCAGAGGTTGCCGAAGACCAGCACCGTGGCCCGGCCGACGCGCGGAGCCAGGAAATCCGTCGCCTCCGCGAGGCGGTGGTGGCCCACGCTGAGCACGATCAGGTCGAAGTCGTGGTCCGGTTCGAGCTCCTCCCGGAGGCGCACCGGCCACTTCTCGACGACGCGCTGCCCCAGCGGCCGGTGCCGCATATCGAACAGGTCGAACTCGACGGTGTCCCCGTACGTCGCCGCGCGGCCCGGCCGGACGTAGAACTCGACCTCGTGTCCCGCTCGTTGCAGGGCCCAGCCGTAGATGGTGGCGATCACGCCTCGGCCGAACATCAGGATCTTCACGCTGCACCTCGTGGGGTAGCATTCGATGTGGAGACAATCTCCACTTTTCAAAATATGGAGATTACCTCCACTTGTCAACGCGAGGGAGAGCATGACCGCCGACAAGCCGCTGCGGGCCGACGCCCGGCGCAACCGCGACGTCCTCATCGCCAAGGCACGAGAGATCTTCGACGCCGGCGAGTTCTTCGACCTGCGCTTCGACGACTTCGCGAGCCTGGCCGGGGTGGGCACCGGCACGCTCTACCGGCATTTCCCCACCCGGGAGGCGCTCGCCGAGGCGGTCTACCACGGGGAAGTCGCCGCGCTGTGCGACCGCGCGCGCGAACTGCGGGCCACGCTGCCCGCGGCGGAGGCTTTGGCGACTTTCCTGCGCGGCATGGTCGACCACATCGACGCCCACGAGGGGTTGGCCCGGACGCTGGCCACGCTCATGGCCGAACGGTCAGGCGATCTCGCCGAGGGCAGTCAGGCGCTGGAGCAGGCTGTCGCCGACTTGGTGGCCGCCGCGGTGCGGGACGGCAGCATTCGCGACGACGTGGATTCCGGTGCCGTGATGATGGTGCTGCACGGCATCGGCGCGGCCCACGACCGTCCACATTGGCGTGCCGAGGCTGACGACGTCATCACCCTCTTGCTGGACGGGCTGCGCCGTCCGCAGTGACACCGCGCGGCGGTGCGGTTTCAGGATGGTCGCGTAGTCGCGCGGAGGCGAGCGAAAACCAAGCCAGCAACGGTAATCGCGACCGCGAGCCAAGCGAACCAATCGCCGAAGCGCGTGTGGAACGTCTGGCCGGGACCCGCTGGAACGTCGGCGGCGACGGTCGTGAACGGGGCTGGTCCGCCGGTGCGGGCCTCGCCGAGGACGCGGCCGTAGCCGTCGGACAGCATCAGGCTGCCGTTCGCGTCGGAGAGCGCGATCGACTGTCCACTTTCGACACCCCGGAGCAGCGCGTTGCGGGTGTGCTGCCAGCCGCCCTCGTCGTTGGTGCCTGGCGGGACGGCCAGTTCGGCCGGGATCGCGAGGATCCGCGAACCGGCGGCGGCGTAGTCGCGGCTGGGGGAGGCGAACGTCGTGTCGCCGCAGATCACCAGTCCGGTCGGGACCTCGGCGCCCGGAACGAACACCAGATCGCGTCCCGGCGGGCTCACCAGGTCGTGGTGCTTCAGGTACCGAGCGGGTGACGAGCCGTCGGCGGGGAAGGCCAGCGCGTAGTCGTAGTTGTGCTTGCCTGGCCGGTCGTAGTACTCGAAGCCGACCACGATCGCCGCGCCCCGGGTCTTGGCCGCGCGCCGCATCGGCTCTACCAACGCGGCTGGCCATTCCTCCTCGGCACTGAAAGCGGCTTCGGGCAACACGACGAGCTTCACGCCGTCCGGCATGGCGGAGATCTGCTGGAGGTAGTCGTTGACCAGGGCCCTGCCTTGAGCGGTGCCGAGCGAGGGACCCCAGTGGTAGCCAGCATTCTGCGTGATAGCGGCCATCCGCACCGTCGAGCCGCCTGTGCCGGAAAGCCGTAAAGCTCCGCCGCCAAGGGACAAAGCCACAATGACCGCGGCGACAACGCCAATGCGCACCCGCGACGCTCCGGGCGCGCACATCGCGGCGACCGCGAAAGCGGGCAGCAGCACCAGGAACTCGACGCCCCACATCCCGGCCCACGAAGCGGTTTGAAGCACGAGCGGCGTGTCGCCCTGGTCATTGGCGAGGGAACCCATCATCCCCATCGGGTTCAGCGTGGCGATCAGGTACAAGAGCGCGGTCCACGCCGCCGGTGCGGCGAGGCTGGCCAGCAGCGTCCGGCTTCGGCGTACCAAAGCCCAGAACAGCCACACCGCGAAGGTGAACACCAGCGACATCCCGACGTCGATGGCGGCGCCGAACGGCCACAACGGTTCGTCGCCGGAATGTGTTTGGTAGGCCCACGTATTCGCGGTGCCGAGCAGGAACGCGCCGAACGCGGTGCTCACCGCGGTCCAGCCGCTGGCGCGGGTTGCCAGCAGCAGCACGGGAAACGGCGCGAGCCAAGTCAGCGCGGCGATCGGGTCCAGTCCGGTGCCGAAGTAGAAGAGCGCGGCTGAAGAAAGCAGCGCGACCGGGACTTGCCAGCGGGCATTACGTTCTGAGGCCATCGAAAATCCTCCGGGAAGTACGTCGGCACAGCGCACGGAACTCGGGTTCCGCCGCCCCCATCCGGCCGGCGAGGTAGTGCAGCACCATGCCTTGCGTTTGCGTGCTGACGGTCAACGCGGCTTCCGGCGGATCGTCGTCGCGCAGCACGCCGTCGCGGATGCCTTCTTCGATCAGCCGGACCAGCGCGGTGAACGGCGGCGAACCGGGTTCGCGGAAACTGTCGGGATATACCCGGGCCCGTGCCCAGCTTTCGGTCATCAAGAAGCGGTACAGATGCGGCTGGCCGAGGGCGAAATCCAGGAACCGGTCCAGCAGCGTGTCGAAGCGGTCGAACCATTCGCCGTCCGGCTCCGGGTCTTTCCATGCCGCGCCCAGTTCGCGGCCGGTGGAGTCGGCGACCGCGCGCAGCAGAACCTCGCGGTTTTCGTAATGCCGGTAGATCGCCATCGCGGTGACTCCGGCGGCTTCGGCGACCCGGCGCATGCTGACCGCCGCCGCGCCCTCGGCGGCGATGATCTCGCGCGCTGCCGTCGCGAGCCGTTCTGCTGTCGGGATCTCGACCATGTCTACACTGTAGACCACGGAGGTCTACGTCGTATACCTGTCCGTTCGTCTCCCGCTGACCTGGTCGAATGGGCAGCGATACCGCCGAACGGCCGCTCGCCGCGCACACTACTGCGCTATGCGTGGTAGCTTCTCTCGCGCAGGACCGGGGAAGGAACGCCGTGGAGATCAGTCAGCTGCTCAAGGGAGTGCTGGACCTGGCGGTCCTCGCGGTGCTGCGCGACGACGACGGGTACGGATACGACGTGCTGCGAAGGCTGCGCACCGCCGGCCTGGAGGAGGTCGGGGACGCGTCGGTGTACGGCACGCTGCGGCGGCTGTACAAGGCGGGATTGCTGACGTCGTACGTGGTTCCGAGCGAAGAGGGCCCGCATCGCAAGTACTACAGCTTGAACGACCGGGGCAGGGCGCGGCTCGCCGAGTCGGCGCGCACGTGGCGCAGCTTCGCGTCCACTATGGACAGTTTGGTGAAAGAGCGGGCCTGACCGCGCGGACAGGCGAAACCGCGGGCACGAATCGGGGAGAGGCAGCATGAGCACGGACAAGCCGACGGCCGCGCGGGTGTACCTGTCGAGGGTGCGCACCGCGCTCGCGGACCTGCCCGCGAACGAGATCGAGGAACTGCTCGAGGACGTCCGGCCGCAGCTGGCCGAGATGGAGTCGGAAGCGGGCGCGGCGGCGCGGGTCGAGGACCTCGTCGCGCGGCTCGGCACTCCCGAGAGCTACGCGGCCGAACTGCGGGCGTCCGGCGGCTATCCGTCCGCCCCGGCGGCGTCGGAAGCGGTGACTGAGGTGCTGCCGACGACGAAGCCGAGCCGGGTGGGACCGCGGCTTGCCCTGTGGGGCTTGGTCTTCTGCGCGGCGGGGACGGCGATGATCGCGTTCTACACCGCGGTGCGCTTCAATGCCGAGGCGCTGGCCGGGATGATCTTGCTGGCCCCGGTGTTCGCGGTGAGCGTGGCGTTCCTGTTGCTGCGCGGGCTCGACGCGATGCGGGAGCTGCCGGAGGTGGTCCGCGCGCGGGCGATGGTGAAGTCGATGCGGGAGGACCGCTCGGCCGACCGCGCGCTCACGTATCTCAATTCGCTGAAGCCGGCGTGGTGGGTGGTCTGCGGGTTCGCGCTGCTCGCGTTCGGGCTGCTGCTGATGATCCGGGACCTGCACGCGGTCCTGCTGCTGCCGGTGCTGCTCGTCGGCGCGGGACTGGTGATGTGGGCGGGCCCGCGGATCAAGGCCGACGGCCGGATGCTGTGGATCGCGGTGCCGGTGTCGGCGTTCGTGGTGGGCAGCGCGTTCGGCGGCCTCGGCGCGGCGGTCCACCTGGTCCGGGACCGCACGTATTCGTCGAGTTCGACCCCGGCGTACGCCTCGTCGATGTACCAGGACTCCCACGGCAACGAGTCGCTGCGCTACGGCCAGCACGAACTGACCAATCTGTATGCCTTCGACGCGAACGGCAAACCGCTGGAGAACGTCTATCTCTACGACGACCGCGGCCGCCCGCTCACGATCACGCGCTACGGCTGCGAGAAGGACACCGGCACGAGCCAGATGACGGGGCAGGACAACCAGTTCCCGCGTCCGAAGGTCGTCGAGGGAGTGCAGGACGACCACGGGAACGTCAACGGCTACAACGGTTATCGCGGCTATTGCCGGGAGGACGCGGGGGTGCCGTTCGCGGCGGTGATCCCGAAGGCTCCGGCGACATCCGGGACTCCTGTTCCGCCGAGCAGCCCGCCGAAGTCCGCTCCGCCGACGAGGTAGTGCGGGGGAAGGCTGGTTCCGCTGCCTCGCTCACGAGACTCGGCCAGCACCGCGACGGCCGCTGGCCCAGCCTTGCCGCAGCTGCCTCCGGCGGAGACAGCGGTCGTTGCCCGGTGCCGGTCGCTCGGCGGGAGCCTGCCCCGGTTCGAGAACCGGCACCGGAAACGCCGCAGCTGGGTTTCGCTTGGTCAAGCCGATCTCGCCGTGCCGGATTCGTAGGCCGGCAAGGCCCGGAACGCGAAACCGGGCGCCAAGGCCGCGAAACGGCCCGGGCGCCCGGGAGGCGAGTCGGCGAAACTCAGTGGTTGAACGCCGAGCGCGCCGCCAGGTCCGCCAGCAGCTGGCGGCCCTTCTCGGCGTTGCGCGGCTGCGACAGCACGTCGTAGCGCTGCGCGACCAGCTGGCTCTGCGAGATGAACCCGCGCTTGTTGCGGTTCGCCGCGTAGCCCAGCGCGCCGAAGGCCACGTTGAACACGACACCCGCGGCGAGGCCGAGCACGATCGACAGCAGCCCGGCGGCCGGGTTGAGCATGCTCAGCACCAGGCCCAGGAACAGGCCGAACACCGCGCCGGACATGGCCGCGCTGCTGAGCATCCGGCTCCAGCTCATCTTGCCCGCGATGCGCTCCACGAGCATCGGCTGGACCCCGACGATCGTGACGTCGGTGACCGGGAAATCAGCGTGCGCGAGGTGGTCGACGGCCTGCTGGGCCTGCTCGTAGGACTCGTACGACCCGATCGGCCACCCGGTGGGCAGCGTCGGGAGCTGCGGCCGCGCCTGCTGCTGGCTGAACGTGGTCTGCGTGAATGCTTCAGTCATCCCTCTCACCTCTCTTGCCCGGTCCAACGCACGAGGCGGCGGATTTGGTCCCGGACGCACCCGATTCACAGTATCTTCTCAGCCGGGCAACCCGGACATAGCAGGCGCCGCCTGGGCGAGCCGCGCCGGACCCGCGTTTAAAGGTCTATGAAAATACCTTTCAGTGGATTGACCCTGGCAGGACCGCCCGGTAAGAAGAAGCCGCAAAGGACCTGATCCGAACCTTTGGGGCGATGCGATGGCGGCCAGGCGAGGAATGCTCACGCTCGAAGATCTCCGCGAACGGGTGACGGCGGGCACGATCGACACGGTGCTCGTCGCGCTCACCGACATGCAGGGGCGGCTCCAGGGCAAGCGCTGTTCGGCGGAGTACTTCCTCGAAGAGGTGGCCGGCCACGCGACCGAGGCGTGCAACTACCTGCTCGCGGTGGACGTCGACATGAACACCGTCGACGGCTACGACATCTCGTCCTGGCAGAGCGGCTACGGCGACTTCGTGCTCCGGCCGGATTTCGCGACGCTGCGGGAGATTCCGTGGCAGGAGGGCACCGCGCTGGTGCTCGCGGACGTCGAGCGCGTGCAGGGCGGCCCGGTTTCCGTATCGCCGCGCCAGGTGCTGCGCCGCCAGCTCGACCGGCTCGCTGAGCACGATCTGAAGGCGTACGTGGGCACCGAACTCGAGTTCATCGTGTTCGACGACTCCTACGAGACCGCGTGGGACAAGCGGTATCAGGACCTCAAGCCGTCCAATCAGTACAACGTCGACTACTCCATGCTCGGCACCGCGCGCATCGAGCCGCTGCTGCGCCGGATCCGCAACGGGATGGCGGGCGCGGGCCTGTATCCGGAGTCGGCGAAGGGCGAGTGCAACCCCGGCCAGCACGAGATCGCCTTCCGGTACGCCGAAGCGCTCGCGACGTGCGACAACCACGGCATCTACAAGAACGGTGCGAAGGAGATCGCCGCGCAAGAGGGCAAGAGCCTCACGTTCATGGCGAAGTACAACGAACGCGAGGGCAACTCCTGTCACATCCATCTGAGCCTTCGCAGCAAGTCCGGCGAAGCGGTGCTTCCCGGCGACGGCGACCACGGCTTCTCGAAACTGATGCAGCACTTCCTCGCCGGACAGTTGGAGGCGTTGCGCGAGCTGACGTACTTCTTCGCCCCGAACATCAACTCGTACAAGCGTTACGTCCCTGGCAGCTTCGCGCCGACAGCGATCGCGTGGGGCACGGACAACCGTACGTGCGCGTTGCGCGTTGTCGGGCACGGTGACGGGTTGCGCGTCGAGAACCGCGTACCCGGCGGAGACGTGAACCCGTACCTCGCAGTCGCCGCGATGATCGCTGCTGGGCTGCACGGCATCGAGAACGAGCTGCCGCTGGAGCCTGAGTTCGTGGGCAACGCGTACGCGTCCGACAAGCCCACTGTGCCTGTCACGCTCGCCGAAGCCGCTGAAGTCCTCGAAGGCAGCCGTATCGCGCGAGATGCCTTCGGTGCCGATGTAGTCGACCATTACCTCAACGCCGCGCGGATCGAGCGCGAAGCGTACGAGCGAGCTGTGACCGATTGGGAGCGCATCCGTGGTTTCGAACGACTCTGACCCACCTGTCATCGGGCTCAGCACTTACTCGGAACGTGCGAAGTTCCTGGCCTGGGACACCGAGGCGACACTGCTGCACCGGGTGTACGCGGACTGCGTGGTCAAGGCGGGCGGGATTCCGGTGCTGCTGCCGCCAGTGAGCACGAACTACGACACGCTCGTCGGACGCATCGACGGCCTCGTCCTTACCGGTGGCGCGGACGTCGAACCCAGCCGTTACGGCCAGGAGCCGCACGAGAAGACGTACATCCGCCCGGAGCGCGACGCGTTCGAGTTCGGCCTGTTCGCGGCGGCGCGCGCGGCCGGAAAGCCGGTGCTCGGGGTGTGTCGCGGGCTGCAGGTGCTGAGCGTCGCGCTCGGGGGCACGCTCGCGCAGCACCTGCCGGAAACCCTCGGCGACGCAACGCATCAGCCAGCCCCGGCGACGTTCGGCACCAGCACGGTCAGCCTGGTCGACGGCACGCGGGCGGCCGCGATTCTGGGCCAGGAAACGAAAGTCCAGTGTTACCACCATCAGGCGATTGACCGGCTCGGCTCCGGCTTGATCGCGTCCGGCCACGCGGCGGACGGGACGGTCGAGGCCGCGGAGGTGCCGGGGGAGTTCGTGCTCGGCGTGCAGTGGCATCCGGAGCAGGACAGCGACGACCTCCGGCTGTTCGCCGCGCTGGTGAACGCTGCGAGGGAGGGGAAATGACGACGTTCGAGGTGCGCAACCCGGCGACCGCGGAGGTGGTGCGCCAGGTCGAGCTGACCAGCGAGGCGGAGACCGACGCCGCGATCGCCCGCGCGCACGCCGCGTTCCCGGCCTGGCGGGCAGTCGCCCCGGGCGATCGGGCGAGGCTGCTGCGCCGGTTCGCGGACGCGGTCGACGCCGACCGGGAGACCCTTGCCCGGCTGGAGGTCGAGAACTCCGGGCACACCATCGGCAACGCCCGCTGGGAAGCGGGCAACGTACGCGACCTGCTCGAATATTCCGCTGGCGCGCCGGAACGGTTGCTGGGCAAGCAAATCCCGGTCGACGGCGGTGTCAACGTCACTTTCCACGAGCCGCTGGGCGTGGTCGGCGTGATCGTGCCGTGGAACTTCCCGATGCCGATCGCGGGCTGGGGTTTCGCGCCCGCGCTCGCGGCGGGCAACACGGTCGTGCTCAAACCGGCCGAGCTGACTCCGCTCACCGCGCTGCGGCTGGCCGAACTCGCTCGTGAAGCGGGAATCCCCGAAGACGTCTTCCAAGTGCTCCCGGGCAAGGGATCGGTTGTCGGGCAACGGTTTGTCACGCATCCGGCGGTGCGCAAGGTCGTGTTCACCGGCTCCACCGAGGTCGGCAAGCAGGTGATGGCCGGCTGCGCGGCACAGGTGAAACGGGTGACGCTGGAGCTGGGCGGCAAGAACGCCAACATCGTGTTCGCCGACGCCGACCTCGAGAAGGCCGCGGCGACCGCGCCGTACGGGGTGTTCGACAACGCCGGGCAGGACTGCTGCGCACGGTCGCTGATCTTGGTGCAGGACAACGTTTACGACCGGTTCCTCGAACTGCTGGAACCCGCGGTGCAGGGCGTGGTCGTCGGCGATCCCGGCGACGAGGCGACCGAGATGGGCCCGCTGATTTCCGCGGACCACCACGCGAAAGTCTCCTCCTACGTCACCGAACAGACGCCGGTGGCCGTCCGCGGTAGCGCGCCGTCCGGACCGGGTTACTGGTTCGCGCCGACCGTCGTGCTCCCGCCCGGGCTCGACGATCCGCTGGCCCGCGACGAGATCTTCGGCCCGGTCGTCGCGGTGGTCCGCTTCCGCGACGAGGCCGAGGCCGTGCGGATGGCCAACGACACCGAATACGGCCTGTCCGGCTCGATCTGGACCCGCGACGTCGGCCGTGCCTTCCGGGTCGCGCGCGGCGTCGAATCCGGGAACCTGTCGGTGAATTCGCATTCTTCGGTCCGCTACTGGACGCCCTTCGGCGGCTTCAAGCAGTCCGGCCTCGGCCGCGAACTAGGCCCGGACGCCGCGGCCGCCTTCACCGAAACGAAGAACGTTTTCCTGAGCACGGAGGAATGAACCAGATGGTGCAGCGTTTTGACGGCCGCGTCGCGGTGATCACCGGCGGCGCGAGCGGCATCGGCCTCGCCACCGCCAAACGGCTGGCGAGCGAAGGCGCGAAGGTGGTGATCGGCGACGTCACGCCGGAGCAGGGCAAGGCGGCCGCCGACGCCGTGGGCGGGGCCTTCGTCCAGGTCGACGTCACCGACGCGGACCAGGTCGAGGCCCTTTTCCAGACGACGGTCGACGAGTTCGGCGCGGTCGACGTCGCGTTCAACAACGCGGGCATCTCGCCGCCCGAGGACGATTCGATCCTCACCACCGGCATCGAAGCCTGGGAGAAGGTGCAGCGGGTCAACTTGACCTCGGTGTACCTGTGCTGCAAGGCCGTGTTGCCGCACATGCAGCGCCAGGGCCGCGGTTCGATCGTGAACACCGCGTCGTTCGTGGCCGTGATGGGGGCCGCGACGTCGCAGATTTCGTACACCGCTTCGAAGGGCGGTGTGCTCGCCATGACGCGCGAGCTGGGCGTGCAGTTCGCGCGCGAGAACATCCGGGTCAACGCGCTGTGCCCGGGGCCGGTCAATACGCCGCTGCTGAAGGAACTCTTCGCTAAAGACCCGGAGCGCGCGGCCCGGCGTCTGGTGCACGTTCCCGTCGGGCGCTTCGCCGAACCGGAGGAGATCGCTGCCGCGGTGGCCTTCTTGGCGAGCGATGACGCCAGCTTCATCACTGCCGCCCAGTTCCTCGTCGACGGCGGCATCTCGGGCGCTTACGTAACCCCGCTGTGACCGTACGTGAGGGGAACCCTGAGGGAATCAGAGTCAATCAGGGTTCCCCTCACGTACCTTCGGCGAGGGGTGTGGCGTAGGCCGGGCGCAGTAGACTGAGGGGTGAAGCGGCAGGTAGGGTGGCCGCAACCACAACTGAACACAGGGCCGTTCGAGCCGGAGCGGGAGAGTCCCATGTCAGCAGTGGGACACCGAAGGAGCAAACTCCCCGGAATCTCTCAGGTAACCGCTACCGCTTTTGGCGAGGCCACTCTGGAAAGCAGGCGCACCCGCGCCTCACCCAAGGTGAAAGCCGCGTCGAGCGCGGTGAAACTCTCAGGTGCCCATGACAGAGGGGGAGTTCCCAGTGCACCGCCGCGCCCGGTGCCCGTCCCGAGGAGCTCCCATCACCTCCACCCCCTTCGACACCCGCCACATCGGTCCCGGCGAGGCCGAGCGGGCGAAGATGCTCGCCGAATGCGGTTACGGAAGCCTGGACGCCCTCGTGGAAGCGGCGGTGCCGACCGCCATCCGCACCGCGGGCGACCTGGCGCTGCCGGAGCCCGCGTCCGAGGAAGAGGCCACTGCTGAGCTGCGCGCCCTTGCCGCGCGCAACCGGCCGATGACGCAGATGATCGGCCTCGGCTACTCCGACACCGTCACCCCGGGCGTGATCCGCCGCAACGTGCTCGAGAACCCGGCCTGGTACACCGCGTACACGCCGTACCAGCCGGAGATCTCGCAGGGGCGGCTCGAAGCGCTGCTGAACTTCCAGACCGCGGTGTCCGACCTGACCGGGCTGGCGATCGCCAACGCCTCGATGCTCGACGAGTCCACCGCCGTGGCCGAGGCGATGACGCTGATGCGCCGCGCGGCGAAGTCGAAGTCCAATGTGGTCGTTCTCGACTCCGAATGTCTTCCGCAGACCGTCGAGGTCGTGCGGACGCGCGCCGCCGGTCTCGGCATCGAGGTGCAGGTGCGCGACCTGCTCACCGGTTTGCCGGAGGAGTTCTTCGGCGTCGTCGTGCAGTACCCCGGCGCGTCCGGCGTGCTGCGCGGCCGCAAGTTCTACCACGCGGTTTCCGAAGCGGCGAAGGCTGCGGGCGCGCTGTACACGGTCGCTGCCGACCTGCTCGCGCTCACCCTGATCGCCGCGCCCGGTGAGTTCGGCGCGGACGTCGCCGTCGGTTCTACGCAGCGCTTCGGCGTGCCGCTGGGCTACGGCGGTCCGCACGCCGGGTACATGGCGGTGCGCGCCGGTCTGGAGCGTTCGCTGCCGGGACGTCTCGTGGGCGTGTCCGTGGACGCGGACGGGAACACCGCGTACCGCCTCGCGCTGCAGACGCGCGAGCAGCACATTCGTCGCGAGAAGGCGACCTCCAACATCTGTACCGCGCAGGTGCTGCCCGCAGTGCTTGCCGCGATGTACGCGGTCTACCACGGTCCCGAGGGTCTGAAGGCGATCGCGACGCGGGTTCACGAACTCGCTGCCGGTCTCGCGAACGCGCTGCGCGCCGGTGGCGTCGAAGTGATCCACGAGGCCTTCTTCGACACTGTCGTCGCGAAGGTGCCTGGCCGTGCCGCTGAAGTGCACGCGGCCGCGCGCGAAGCGGGGATCAACCTCGGCCACATCGACACTGACCACGTCCGCATCGCCTCCGACGAGGTCACGCGTCCCGACACGCTCGCGAAGGTGCTTCGCGCCTTCGGTGTCGACGGTGAGTGGGAAGCCGCGCAGGCGCTCCCGAACGGCCTCGCCCGCGAGAGCGGCTACCTTACGCACGAGGTGTTCAGCTCGCACCGGTCCGAGACGTCGATGCTGCGTTACCTGCGCCGCCTCGCCGACCAGGACTTCGCGCTCGACCGCGGGATGATCCCGCTCGGTTCCTGCACGATGAAGCTCAACGCCACCACCGAAATGGAGCCGATCAGCTGGCGCGAGTTCGCGGGCATCCACCCGTTCGCGCCCGCCGAGGACGCCGAGGGCTACCACGAGCTGGTCCGCCAGCTGTCCGGCTGGCTGGCCGAGGTCACCGGCTACGACCAGGTGTCGCTGCAGCCGAACGCGGGCAGCCAGGGCGAGCTCGCCGGGCTGCTGGCCATCCGCGCCTACCACCAGGCGAACGGACAGCCCGAGCGCGACGTCTGCCTGATCCCGTCGTCCGCGCACGGCACCAACGCCGCGTCCGCGGTGCTCGCCGGGATGCGCGTGGTCGTGGTCAAGTGCACCGACGAGGGCAACGTCGACCTCGAAGACCTGCAGTCCAAAGTGGACCAGCACGCCGACGACCTCGCCGCGATCATGGTCACCTACCCGTCCACGCACGGCGTCTACGAGCACGGCATCGAGCGGCTCGCCAAGATCGTGCACGACGGCGGCGGCCAGGTGTACGTCGACGGCGCGAACCTCAACGCGCTGCTGGGCCTGGCGAAGCCGGGCGAGTTCGGCGGCGACGTCTCGCACCTGAACCTGCACAAGACGTTCTGCATCCCGCACGGCGGCGGCGGTCCCGGCGTCGGCCCGGTCGCGGCGCGCGAACACCTCGCGCCGTACCTGCCGAACCACCCGCTGCTCGCGCAGGCCGGACCGGACACCGGCGTCGGCCCGATCAGCGGCGCGCCCTACGGTTCGGCGTCGATCCTGCCGATCTCGTGGGCGTACGTGCGGATGATGGGCGCGCCCGGGCTCACCGAGGCCACCAAGGTCGCGGTGCTCGCGGCCAACTACATCGCCGCCCGGCTCGCGCCGCACTACCCGGTGCTCTACACCGGCCAGGACGGCCTCGTCGCGCACGAGTGCATCCTCGACCTGCGCGGCATCACCAAGGAAACCGGCGTGACCGTGGACGACGTCGCGAAGCGGCTCATCGACTACGGCTTCCACGCGCCGACCATGTCGTTCCCGGTCGCGGGCACGCTCATGGTCGAGCCGACCGAGAGCGAGGACCTGGCCGAGATCGACCGGTTCTGCGAGGCGATGATCGCCATCCGGCACGAGATCGACGAGGTCGCGGCCGGTCGCTGGACCGCCGAGACGAGCCCGCTGCGCGGCGCGCCGCACACCGCGTCGTCGGTCATCGGCGAGTGGACCGCGGACTACGACCGCGAGCTGGCGGCGTACCCGGTCGGCGTGGCGCGCAAGACCAAGTACTGGCCGCCGGTGCGGCGGATCGACGGCGCGCGCGGCGACCGCAACCTCGTCTGCTCCTGCCCGCCCCTCGACTCCTACGACGCGTGAGCGTGTCCTCCGCTCGCGACAACGAAAGGCTTCCTGTGACGGAAACCCCCCTGCACGAGGTCCACAAGGATCTCGGTGCGCTCTTCACCGATTTCGCCGGCTGGTCGATGCCGGTGCGCTACGCCAGCGAACTGGCCGAGCACAAGGCCGTGCGCGAGGCGGCCGGGCTGTTCGACCTGTCGCACATGGCCGAGATCCACGTCCGCGGCGCGCAGGCCGCCGACGTGCTCGATTACGCGCTGGTCGGCAACCTGACCGGCGTGAAGCCGGGCCGCGCCCGCTACACGATGATCTGCGACGCCGACGGCGGCGTGCTGGACGACCTGGTCGTCTACCGGCTCGCCGACGAGGAGTATCTGGTCGTGGCCAACGCGGGCAACGCCGCCGTGGTCGCGGACGCGCTGGCCGAGCGCGTCGCCGGCTTCGATGCGGTGGTGGAGAACCGGTCCGCGGACACCGCGCTGATCGCGGTCCAGGGCCCGAAGGCGGTCGACGTGCTCGCCGCGGTGACCGACGCGGACCTCGCTTCGCTGAAGTACTACGCGAGCGTGCCCGCGGTCGTGAAGGGCCACGAGGTCCTGCTGGCCCGCACCGGCTACACCGGCGAGGACGGCTTCGAGCTGTTCGTGCCCGCGGCCGAGGCTCCGGCATTGTGGGCGCTGCTGACCGAGGCGGGCCAGGACCACGGTCTGGTTCCGTGCGGACTCGCGTGCCGCGACACGCTGCGTCTGGAAGCCGGAATGCCGTTGTACGGCAACGAACTCAGCCGCGAGCTGAACCCGTTCGCCGCCGGTCTCGGCCGGGTCGTGAAGTTCGAGAAGCCGGGCGACTTCGTGGGCCGCGCGGCCCTGGAGGAGCTGAAGAAGGCCGACGTCCCGCGGGTGCGGGTCGGCCTGCGCGGCACCGGCCGCCGCGCCCCGCGGCACGGGTACGCCGTGCTGTCCGGGGATGCCACTATCGGGGAGATCACCAGCGGCGCGCTGTCGCCGACGCTGGGCTACCCGATCGCCATGGCGTATGTAGACCGGGAGCACGCCGAGCCCGGCACCGCGCTGTCCGTCGACATCCGGGGCCGCGTCGAGCCGGTCGAGGTCGTCGCCCTGCCCTTCTACTCCCGAGCCTGAGAGGCCCTTCGCACAATGAGCATCCCCCAGAACCTGTCCTACACGAAGGAACACGAGTGGCTGTCGGTCTCCGACGGCGTCGCGACGGTGGGCATCACCGCGTTCGCGGCCGGCTCGCTCGGCGACATCGTGTTCGTGCAGCTGCCCGGCGTCGGCGACACCGTCACCGCGGGCGAGGTGTTCGGCGAGGTCGAGTCGACGAAATCGGTCAGCGAGCTGTACTCGCCGGTCAGCGGCGAGGTGGTGGCGGTGAACGAGGCCACATCGGACACCCCCGAGGTCATCAACTCCGACCCCTACACCGAAGGATGGCTGCTGCAGGTGCGGCTCTCGGGCGACGTCCCGGAGCTGCTCGACGCGTCCGCGTACGCCGAGCTGACCCAGGAGAACTGATGACCGCCCCGTTCGACGCCCGCCTGTCCGAGGTCGACCCCGAGGTCGCCGCCGCGGTGGCCGCGGAGCTGGACCGCCAGCAGTCGACGCTCGAGATGATCGCCTCGGAGAACTTCGCGCCGGTCGGCGTGCTCGAGGCGCAGGGCTCGGTGCTGACCAACAAGTACGCCGAGGGCTACCCGGGCCGCCGCTACTACGGCGGCTGCGAGCACGTCGACGTCGTCGAGCAGCTCGCGATCGACCGGGCCAAGGCGCTGTTCGGCGCGGAGCACGCGAACGTGCAGCCGCACTCGGGCGCGCAGGCCAACGCGGCGGCGATGTTCGCGGTGCTGAAGCCGGGCGACACCATCCTCGGCCTCGACCTCGCGCACGGCGGCCACCTGACGCACGGGATGAAGATCAACTTCTCCGGCAAGCTGTACAACGTGGTCGCCTACCACGTCGACAAGGAGACCGGGATCGTCGACGTCGCCGAGATCGAGCGGCTCGCGGTCGAGCACAAGCCGAAGCTGATCGTCGCCGGCTGGTCGGCCTACCCGCGCCAGCTCGACTTCGCCGAGTTCCGCCGGATCGCCGACCTGGTCGACGCCAAGCTGATGGTCGACATGGCGCACTTCGCCGGTCTCGTGGCCGCCGGGCTGCACCCGTCGCCGGTGCCGCACGCGGACATCGTCACGACCACCACGCACAAGACCCTCGGCGGTCCGCGCGGCGGCCTGATCCTGTCCCGCCAAGAGCTGGCGAAGAAGATCAACTCGGCGGTGTTCCCCGGCCAGCAGGGCGGTCCGCTGGAGCACGTGATCGCGGCCAAGGCCGTGGCGCTGAAGATCGCCGCGACCGACGGGTTCCGCGAGCGCCAGGAGCGCACCCTGGAAGGCGCGAAGATCCTCGCCGACCGGCTCTCGCGCACCGACTGCGCCGAGGCGGGCGTCCGCGTCCTCACCGGCGGCACCGACGTGCACCTGGTGCTCGTCGACCTGGTGAACTCCCAGCTCAACGGCCAGGAAGCGGAGGACCGGCTGCACTCGGTCGGGATCACCGTCAACCGCAACGCGGTGCCGTTCGACCCGCGTCCGCCGATGGTCACCTCGGGGCTGCGGATCGGCACCCCGGCGCTGGCCACCCGCGGTTTCGGCGCCGACGACTTCACCGAGGTCGCCGACATCATCGCCGAGACGCTGAAGCCGGACTTCGACGAAGCCGCGCAGCAGGCGCTGCGGGGTCGCGTGGAGCTGCTGGCCAAGAAGCACCCGCTGTACGCGGACCTGAGCCGATGAGCGCGCAGCCCGAGGGGCGGAAGCTGTTGCGGCTTGAGGTGCGCAACAGCGAGACGCCGATCGAGAAGAAGCCGTCGTGGATCAAGACCCGGGTGCGGATGGGTCCGGAGTTCACCGAACTCAAGGGCCTGGTCAAGCGCGAGGGTCTGCACACGGTTTGCGAAGAAGCTGGTTGTCCCAACATCTA